>JAZGFF010000039.1:0-2867 GCA_036479095.1 Rhizobiaceae bacterium
TGACAATCGGTGAAACCGTTAAAGTTCAGATCATTCGGGTTAATCAAGATACCCACCGTATTTCACTCGGCATGAAACAACTCGAGTCTGACCCTTGTGATGCAATCGACGCCAAATACCCAGTGGAAATGAAAGTTACTGGCCGCATCACCAACATCACCGATTACGGTGCATTTGTTGAATTGGAGCCGGGCATTGAAGGCTTGATCCACGTTTCTGAAATGTCTTGGACAAAGAAGAACGTGCATCCGGGTAAAATCGTTGCCACTTCTCAAGAAGTTGAAGTTGTGGTGCTTGAGGTTGATCCTTCCAAGCGTCGTATTTCCCTTGGCCTTAAACAGAACCTTTCCAACCCATGGGATACGTTCGCAGAGCAGTTCCCGCAGGGCACTGTTGTTGAAGGTGAAGTTAAAAACAAAACCGAATTTGGCCTGTTCATTGGTCTTGATGGCGACGTTGACGGCATGGTTCACCTGTCCGATCTGGACTGGAGCATGTCTGGTGACGAAGCGATTGAAAGCTTCAACAAGGGCGACACGGTTAAAGCTGTGGTGCTTGATGTTGATGTTGAAAAAGAACGCATTTCGCTGGGTATCAAGCAGCTTGATGGTTCCGATCCTATGGAAGGTGGCGACGCTGGAGAAATCCGCAGAAACTCTGTCGTAACGGCAGAAGTTCTGAAAGTCATCGACGGTGGTCTGGAAGTGAAGATTGTCGACACCGACATCGAAGCCTTCGTGAAACGTCACGACCTTTCCCGCGACCGCGACGAGCAACGCCCAGAGCGTTTCTCAGTTGGTCAAAAAATCGACGCCCGTGTCACATTGTTCGATAAGAAAAATCGCAAGGTGAACCTGTCGATCAAAGCGCTGGAGATTTCTGAAGAGAAAGATGCCGTGAAACAATTCGGTTCCTCCGATTCAGGTGCATCATTGGGAGATATTCTCGGTGCCGCATTGAAAAAGAACGAAGGCGACGACGAATAAGTCTCGACTTTGAAATAAGTTTTAGAAAGCCCGGGGTTCACGCTCCGGGCTTTTTTTATGCCACATTGTTGCGCCACGGGTGAGCGATGAAAATAATCATTACAGCCTTCATTGTTGCCACAAACCTCACCAGCATCAGCCATGCTAAACAACCAAAAATTCAATGCGGCAAGGCCTCATGGTATGCCATGACCAGCATGACCGCCAGCGGCGAACGCGCCAACCCCAACACCATGACCGCCGCCCACCGCACCCTGCGCTTTGGTACAAAGGTGCGGGTAACAAATTTGCGTAATGGCCGCTCTGTTATCGTTCGCATCAACGACCGTGGGCCTTTTATTAAGGGGCGGGTAATCGACGTCACCAAACGGGCAGCCAAGAAACTAGGGTTTCTGGGTGCTGGCTGGACACGCGTTGCTGTTAGCCCTGCCAATGTAAAAGTTGCTAAGAAGGCCTGCCATAAATGAATACAAAAAAGCCGGGAACGCTATACGATCCCGGCTTTAATTTAGTTACAATTCGAAGTGGCTTAGCTGAACCAGCCTTTAACTCTACCCCAAACAGATTTCTTCGGAGCAGCTTCTGTCGCTGCGCTCTTCACAGCTTCAACGCCTTTAATTTCGGGGAGCTCTTCACTTTCAAAGTGCTCTTCTTCAGCGGTGACTTCTGCTTTCAGGATAACTTCTTCAGTCACCACCTCAGCAAAAGAGTTCATTTTTGCAAGAGTAGCAGGGCCAGCCATTCCATCGGCGTGCAAACCATTGGCTTCTTGAAATGCCATAACCGCTTTTTTAGTGCCGGGGCCAAAACGACCATCAGCATCAATGCCTAAATCTTCTTGCATCGCCTTAACGGTAGCACCGCGTGATCCAACCCGTAGCAACACGAGTTCATGCAAGCCCATGGCCGAAAATGTATCTGGCCCTGCAATGCCATCAACAGCAAGGCCGTTAGATTTTTGAAATTCACGAACGGCTTTTTCAGTGCCGGGGCCGAAGTCTCCATCAGCACCAATGCCGAGAGCTTCTTGCATACGTTTAACAGGTGCGCCCTTGAGGCCGCGTTTTAAAATTGACATTCACTACTCCTAGAATAATTGATCGCTGGATAAGAAAATGCGAATCGTGCCAGCCCACCATTGCTCCCCGTAGATGTGCCTGTAATGTGATCTTTTCAAGGTGTATTTGTAAAATTTCATTGCATGCCCCTAGGCTGGTGCTCTAAATATCAGCAAGAGAATTTACAACAAAACGGCAATCCCATGAAATTTACAGGAACAGACAGTTACGTTGCAGGCAACGATCTCACAACTGCGGTCAACGCCGCCATTACCCTTGAGCGGCCTCTCCTCGTTAAAGGTGAGCCGGGCACGGGCAAGACCGAATTGGCCAAGCAAATCTCTCAATCGCTCGGTTTGAAGATGTTGGAGTGGAACGTAAAATCCACCACCAAAGCGCAACAGGGCCTGTATGAGTATGACGCGGTTTCCCGCCTGCGAGACAGCCAGTTGGGTGACAAAAAAGTAAAAGACATTCGCAACTACATTAAAAAAGGCAAGCTTTGGGAAGCTTTTGAAGCGGATGAAAAAGTTGTGCTGTTGATCGATGAAGTCGATAAAGCAGACATCGAATTCCCCAACGATTTGCTGCAAGAACTCGATAAGATGGAGTTCTATTGTTACGAGTTGGATGAAACGGTGAAAGCCAAAAATCGACCCATAATCATCATCACCTCCAACAACGAAAAAGAGTTGCCAGACGCCTTCCTGCGTCGCTGCTTCTTCCACTACATCGCGTTCCCGGAAGCTGAGTTGCTGAACCAAATCGTCGAAGTTCACTACCCCGGCATTAAAAAACGCCTCGTGGCAGAGGCGTTAAAACA
>JAZGFF010000040.1:0-8944 GCA_036479095.1 Rhizobiaceae bacterium
ATACTCCTGGTCATTCCGCTTTTGAAGTGCAAGATGGCAGCGAATCCTTGATGATCGTTGGTGATTCAATCGCCAACCACCATGTCGCCTTTGAATACCCTAAATGGCATGCGGGTTTTGACCAAGATCACGAAACCGCAGTTAAAACTCGTCTTTCTTTACTCGACCAATTGGCCGCCGAAAAGAAAATGATTATTGGCTATCACCTCCCCCATCCAGGCATCGGTCGTGTCGAGAAAAAAGACAGCGCCTACAGATTTGTGGCCGCCTAGGAGAATAACAATGAAACTTGCTATACTCCGCGCCCTCGCCCTCGCCATATCTCTGTCTGTCGTGCCAGCAACAGCTTCCCAAGACATTCCCGACCAATACCCCGGCTCAATGCTCTATGCAAAACCGATTGAAGTCATTCCAAATGTTTGGGTCTCCGTTGGACAAACCGCCCCTTCCCTCTACGAGAATGCAGGGCACAATAACAATCTAAGCTTCATTATCACTGGTGATGGAGTGGTTGTCATCAATGGCGGCGGCGGGTATCTGCTGGCGAAAGCGCTACATGATGAAATTAAGAAAATTACCGCCCAGCCTGTTAAACTCATTGTTGACGAGAACGGCCAAGGCCATGCGATGCTGGGCAATTCCTACTGGGCTGAACAGGGCGTAAAAATACTTGCCCACGAAGATGCACTTGAAGTTTTCAAAGAGAAAAGCGCTGACATTTTGGATACGGCACAACGCCGCCTAAAAGACCGCGCCGCCAAAACTACAATCAAATTACCAGACGAAACTTTCACCGATAAGAAGGTAATTGAGATGGGAGAGTTCACTATTGAAATACTCAACCTTGGCCCTTCTCATAGCCCCGGAGATACGCAAGTTTGGTTGCCAAAGCAAAAGCTCGTAATCTCTGGCGACATGGCATTCCACGAAAGAATGCTGCCAATATTTGAAGATACTGAAACGGCGGCTTGGATGGATACTTGGGAAAACAAGTTTGAAAAACTTGGAGCTCTTTATGTGATCCCTGGCCACGGCCACCCTACAAATATGGCGCAGGTGCGCCGCTATACATTCGATTATTTAACCCATCTTCGCGGTAAAATCCAAGAGCACATGGACAAGGGCGGCAAGCTGAAAGATGCCTATTATGTCGACCAGTCCCCCTACAAAAATTTAGATACATTCAAAGAGCTTGCAACCCGCAATGCTGGTCGCGTCTTTGAACAAATGGAATTTGAATAGATGCTAGACATCTGGAATGAGCGCTATTCCCGTGACGAATTTGTCTACGGGCGTGAACCAAACCAGTTTTTAAAAGACAACGCCCACCACATACCTATCAAAGGAAGTGTTCTTTGTATTGCTGAAGGAGAAGGCAGGAACGCCGTCTTTCTTGCCGGCCTTGGCCACGAAGTCATAGCCATGGACATGGCTAAGAGCGGGCGGGACAAAGCGCTTCGCTTGGCCAAGGAGCAAAACGTCAGTATTGAATACCGCGTTGGGAACTTAAACAACTTTGATTTTGGAACGGGCGAGTGGGACGCCGTCATTGCCATCTTTGCACACACCCCAATTGAGCTACGCCAAAAAATTCATGGGAGCCTCAGCACCGCAATAAAACCCAATGGCGTTTTCATCATGGAAGTATATTCACCCGACCAGCTAAACTACAAAACAGGCGGTCCAAAATCACTAGACCTGTTGTTCGCACTTGAGGATGTAAAACGAGAAATCGAGGGTCTTGAGTTCCTTCATGCGCAACAAACCGTGCGAGATATAACAGAAGGTTCACTCCACACAGGGCTTGGTGCAGTAACCCAAATTGTTGCACGAAAGTAACTTGGGTTTCATTCCAGATGGGCAAAGACCGCCTATCTTCAAGAAAAATTGTTCGTACTAAAAACTTATTCTGTGTAATTCAATGTGCATCGGTGCTTCAATGATTAGGATAAAAATCCACAATGAAGAAACATCATGTCCCTAATCGACCCCCCTCTTAAAATAATCGCCAAAGCCGCAATGACCTGCTTGGTCGTGTGCGCCTCACTTTTCCCCACACAAGCGGCAGAGATCACTGAATATGTGGTTGAGGCCCCTTTTGAAGATGTGCGCCAAGATCTTGGCGATGGTGTAGTGAACCTAGGCTACAAAGTGGATTATGAAGCCTTCATCGGCGATATGCTCGCCCGAACAGCTAGTGATGTTGGCGCAAAAAAGAGCATCTATAAAAAAGCTGAGTTTATTCAATTTTGTTCGGCGGTTCTTTCCCGCGCTGCAATGGAAGCAGACCCTGCCAATATCGCATTTTGCCCTTATATCCTGTTTGCCTATGAGCGCACAGATGAGCCAGGGAAAGTCCACGTCGGTTTTCGCCGTTTGGATGAGCAAGGGAGCGATGCTTCAAAAGCTGCCCTAGCGAAGATCAACACCATTCTAGATAGCATCGCAAAAGAAGCGGCAAACCAATAGAATTATTTGCTCCCAGGCAATTTCACCCCGTACAGATCAATCGTTTTATAATGCATGTATAGGCTCTCTACGGAAGGAGCATCAACCAACAAATAACGACAGAAATTCCTAAAATAGTGACTTGTGAGCGGACTCTTTAGCACGTCAATTCCATCTCTTTTTGAAACCTCACCAGCATCTAGGCGGCCTCTTTGCACGGCATTGAAAACTGCAGTCACAAATATAAATGCATTTGATTGAGTCGGAAAAGTTTGAAAAGTTTTTCCTTTCGATTTGTCAAGCTCGCGAACAACATCAGTAAGCCCCATCTTTGCCAGAACTATTCGATTCTCATCAGTAATTTTAACGCATTCTGGCACTGCTTCCCTCTGGGTAAAAGCCCACAGCAGCGAACCAGCCCATTTAATATGGCTCACATCAGTGAAAGGAACACTCTCATCGGAGTCAGCCCCCCAAGATACACCCCGCCATATGTCCCATGTATCTTTCAACGCCACATCATCAAATACAGGAAACACTCCATACAAAGCATAATTCCTAATGGTTCTTTTTCTAAATGCAATTTCGAATTCACCAAACGAAGTTAGTAGTCCGATAAAACCATTCGTTTGTAGCGGCATAAATTCTTCCCCAAAACCGGCTACGCAAAAGAGCGTGGCAGTTCCTCACATTCAATAATCATAGTATAAAATTAGCCGCAACTGGCCATAGCATCGGCATCCGAATTAAAATGTTCTTCGGATGTATCGGCAGGTGCAGTAGTATAGCAATTGGGATGACGGTCCAACATATCCGGAGAAGTTACTTCTATTTTTTTGACGCGCGCCGCTCTGATTTTGGCCGCGACTTTTTCACTTGAAGCGAGCTCATTACTCTTAACTACCATCAGTCTACCCTCTTGTCTCAACACACCGTCGAATCGGTTTTTAATATTACGGTACAGAATAAGTTAGCTTCATCCAGGATGGATAAGTCAGCTCTTAGGAGCTTAATCCACAACAATTAATGCATCGTTATTCTTCAAAGGAGAGTATCTCCCACTACTTTGCTCAAAATGCAAGCACAAACAAAAAAGGCCGCTCGATGGAGCGGCCTTTTCCTATTCAAAATTGCTATACAGCTTAGCCAAACATATCGTTGGTGATCGCTGAGTACCAAGCTTCTGATTCTGCATAGGTTGCGCTACGCATATCGTCTGCTTCACCAGTTTTAGAGATGAATTTGTCGACAACATCGATTTTCTCAGCACCAGCTTTATAGCTCGCACCAACTTTAACACCGTTATTGTCAGAGATCAGGCTCCAGCATGTGTTTGCAAAGCGTGGTGGGAATGCTTTGGAGTCGGTCAACGCCGCACGAACTGCCATGGCAGCAACTTTAGCTTGGCTGTTGGCAGAGAAACCAGACTTAGGCATTGAAGATGCCACAGATGCATCACCAAGAACGTGAATGTTCTCGTCCATTGCAGATTGCATGGTCATTGGAATGATTGGGCACCAGTCCCCTTTGGTGATGCCTGCACGTTCGCAGATTGTACCCGCTTTTTGTGCTGGAACGATAGAACCGGCATCGGCCTTAAAGGTATCGATGTCTGTTTCAATTTCCATTGTGTCCATGTTTACGTTTTTAACACCACCGCTGATTGAAGCAGGAATCCACTCAATCATATCACCGTAATGCTTTTCCCAGCCTTCTGTGAAGAGAGCTTGTTTAGAGAATTTCTCTTTTGGATCAAGAACGATAATTTTCGCCGTTGGGTTTTTCTTTTTCAACAGGCTAGCGATCATAGAGATACGCTCATATGGCCCAGGAGGGCAACGGAATGGATTCGGTGGAGGCACCATAACAAATGTTCCGCCTTCGCGCATGTTCTCGACTTGCGACTTAAGCAAAGCAACCTGCGTACCTGATTTCCAAGCATGCGGCATTTTGTTTTGTTGACCCGCAGAATAACCATTCACTGAATCGTATTTCATATCGATGCCTGGAGAAATCACCAAACGGTCGTAAGGAATTTTTGCGCCAGATGCTAAGGTTACAGTTTTAGCAGCACGGTCAACATCCATCGCCCAGTCGTGAACCACGTTCACACCATGTTTTGAAGCGAGCGCCTCATAGGTATGGCCGATAGAAGCATAGTCGCGATGACCACCAATATAAAGATTGGAGAAGAAGCAGGTGTAATAGTTCTTCGATGGTTCGATCAATGTGACATCAATCGCGCCTTTTGAATCTTTTGCGATGTATTTTGCAGCAGTTGCACCACCAGCTCCGCCGCCAATAACGACGACCCGTGGTTTCTTGCCTGCGGCATAGGAAGGCGTGATAAGCGTTGCAGTTGCAGCGCCCAAGCCGACAACACCTGTTGTAAAGTCTCTTCTGTTCATTTTGGTCATATGGTTTCCTCCCAGTTTTGACACTTTATATTTCGTCCTATTCCGATGTTGGCAAAGACGAATAATATGCTGCAAGTGCTGCGATGTCTTCGTCGTTCAGACGCATGGTCACAGTTTGCATAGATTGATTGTCTAAATCTTTAGAACGGTAGAGTTTCAGCACTCCTATCATCCCTTGCTCGCTCATTCCTTCAATCGAAGGGATTTGAGCATCTGCAGCATTGGCTTGATGACAGGTCACGCATTCAGCGGAAAGGTATTCACCATATTCTGGATCTCCCCCCGAGTAGGCACTGGTCGAAATTAAGAAAATGCCAAGGCATAAACCTAATTTTTTCTTTGTAACCAATTGCATGCATAAACCCCTATAATCACACATATGAATGTATAGATTTTCAACCTCTGCGTCAAGTTGCCTCACCAAATGGTAGTGGGGAATACAACTTTCCCTGGCGTTTATTGATTCTGAAATTTATGGCGCAGCGCGCCGATAGCTGACCCTTCGATTAAATAGTGAAGGCCAAACCACGCACCAATATAGATTGATACCATCGCCACCGGCGCAGAGAAGGCGAGAACTGAAGCAGCGCTCAAACCTTGCCCAACCGTGCATCCCAAAGCAGTTACACTCCCGAAACCCATAAGAACTCCGCCCTTAATTTGCCGGCGCATCTCACGGGCATCATCACATGCTTCCCAACGAAAATGCTTTTGCGACAAACTTGTTGCAAAAGCACCCAGAACAACTCCAAACACCGCACCAATTCCAAATTTCAAGGCAGCTCCAGACATCGTCATAATGTACATAATCGATTCCCCCAACGGGGCAGAAAAGGTGAAATTTTCAAGTGGGTACGGTTCAAATTCATCAACCGCTATGACCCCAGTTCCATACCACCCCCAAACAATCACCAGCCCAACTAACACCCCAACGAGAATTCGTTTGGTATCTTTACGAAAGCTGGCCGAAGAAAAGCAAACCAAGGCCAACAAAACGGCAATGCTATAGGCTGCAACTGAACTATCGATGCCGGTACTACGCGCAATGAAAGAAGCAAAAGAAGCTGTATTTTCTGCCGGTTCGGGGTTCGGGAATAGAGCCACCCGTAGATAGGCGCTAGCCCCCCTTAACGTAGCATAAGCCGTGATGCCCATTACCAAAAACGTGACAACGGATTTCAAATCCCCGCCCCCCACACGAGCAAGGGTACCAAATCCACAGGTGCCAACAAATGCCATCCCAAGGCCGAACAACAATCCGCCAACAATTGTTGCTAAGATAGAAGTCGGGGTGGCTACATAAAATGAGGTGGAAACATCGATTAAGCCAGCCTGATCTAGGCCATAGGTTCCCATAATTGCCACTGCAATTGCGATCCCCCATGAACGCAAGCCGTTGGTGTTCCCTCCCAACACGGCGTCTTCAATCGCCCCTAAAGTGCAAAACCTTCCCCATCGAGCTGCAAAACCCAACACGACCCCCCCAAGCATACCGCAAAGGGCAGCGATTGTTCCTACAGATAACTCGTCCATACCAAGAGTTCTCCCAAAACTTCATGTAAGCATGAGAGTGTTATGCACAGTAAAGCTGAAAGGCAAGCGTCGACCGCACAACTAAAAAAATTAACACCAAAATAGTTGGCGGTGAAAAACCAACGGGTAAAGAAAAATTAGTCGCAGAACATTTCATAAATGATAGGGATTATCTTTTTCACCTTTGCGTTGGCTAAAGAATAATACATCATTTTCCCATCGCGACGAGTGGTTACCAATCCCTCCATCCGCAACCGTGCAAGTTGTTGGGAAACAGCAGCTTGGCGTGCTGAGAGTAATTCTTCAAACTCGGCGACCGAGCATTCCCCTTCCGCCAAGCGGCACAGAATCATCAACCGTCCCTCGTGGGCAATCGCTTTTAAAAAATCTGTAGCTGCCCTGGCATTGTCTGCCATCGCTTCAATCTCGTTTATTTTACTATCTATGTTTGCAACACTTTCTTTGGATGCTAACTCAGACATGGCTTCATTCCTTTGCAAGGTTTTACTTCTTAAAAAACAACATTTATCAACTACATAGTATATTTATAGGCTTCACAGCCAATGTACTACCCCCCGGCCGAACTAGTTTCATCCGGTAATTTCTTCATCAGTTGCCCCAACAAACCCCAAAAAAAGTCTTCGCCAGGATAACCCCTAATTCTCCCAACTTCTTTGCCTTCATCCATCAACACAAATGTCGGCGTGTACCGTCCCAATTTTAACTCTCTTAAATCGTCGGGGATTTTGTTATGAATATCAATGCGGCGTAAGGGCGCACGCTTACCTTCGCTGGTTTTATGGTAAAACACACCAATATCGTCGTTCCACCGATCACACCAAGGACAGCCATCCTGCTCTAATATCAACAATTGTGAGGCTAATACAGGAATCGTTGCGGCGCTGAGAAACGCAATAATCGCTATTATTTTAAAGCCAACTTTCATCATGCTTTCAATCTCCGCATAAGACAGAATAAGTCGATTCACATTTATTTGTCTTTGATTGAGATCAATCATATCATAGATTATGAATATTAGGAAACAGTAAGGCAATAATTATGGAATTGGATATCGGTTGGGGCGCTGCATTTGTTGCGGGACTGTTATCATTCGTCTCCCCTTGTGTGCTTCCCCTGGTGCCGCCCTATTTGTCATTTCTTGCAGGCGTGACTATTGATGAAATCTCGGATGATGCAGCGACAACTGCCGTGACCCGCAAAGTCTTCATCAGCGCCCTGGCATTTGTTGCCGGTTTTTCCACTGTCTTCATTGGGCTTGGCGCCAGCGCTTCTTACTTCGGCAGCCTTATTAATGATTATCTTAGCACTTTGAGCACCATAGCGGGCGTGATCATCCTTATTCTTGGCCTGCATTTTCTTGGGGTTTTTCGCATAGGCCTTTTGTTTCGGGAAGCCCGCTTTCAAACCACTAGCCGCCCCTTGGGGCTAGTCGGCGCCTATGTTGTCGGCCTCGCCTTTGCTTTTGGTTGGACCCCCTGCGTTGGCCCCGTCCTTGCTGCAATTTTGATTTATGCTGGCAGTGAAGCGGAAGTCGTAAAGGGCGCCGCCCTACTTTTTGTCTACTCCATGGGTATCGGCATCCCATTTCTTTTTGCCGCAATATTCGTTGGCCCATTCATGAAACTCATGCAACGGTTTCGTAAACATATGGGCATGGTCGAAAAAATCATGGGCGCGATGCTGGTGGTGACAGGTATACTGTTCCTCACAGATTCAATGGCGACCCTATCCTATCTACTACTCGAATGGTTCCCAAGCTTAGGCTTGAAAGGATAAAGCCAAGCTTAGGCTTGAAAGGATTAAGAATGCGCAATTTTATCACGGTAATTCTACTACTAATCTTACACCCTATCGTCAGTTATACGACTGTATTAAGCGCTGAAATCGGGGATGATGGCCTACACAAACAAGATTGGTTCGCTGAATCCTTCCTCGACATGGCAGAGGACATCCAAACGGCAAAAGAGGAAGGCAAGAGATTGGCTATTATCTTTGAACAACGTGGTTGTATTTATTGTAAAAAATTACACGAGACGGTTTTTAGCGACCCTGAAGTCATTCAATACATCTCAAAAAACTTCCTAGTCGTTCAATACAATATGTTTGGCGATAAAGAAGTCATTGATCTCGATGGCGAAAAGCTAACCGAGAAAACTGCTGCCCGCAAATGGAGGTTATACTACACGCCCACCATTATGTTCATGCCTGAAGAATTACCCAAAGGCGGCGATACGGCTAAAGCTGCTGTCTCTGTCATGCCTGGGGCTTTTGGCAAAGCCACAACCTTAAGCATGTTCCAATGGGTTCATGAAAAAGGCTACGAAGGAGAAGAGCATTTCCAAAAATACCTTTCGCGTAAATTATCTGAAAAGAAATCCACGGGTAATTAGGGGTAACTCAATTTATCATTCAATTTTTTGAATTTGTTGTTGTGGGTTTTGGGAAACTGTTTTATTATTATTTGCGCTTGGTTTTTTCTTTGTGCGCATTGGGAGGTGTTTTTATGAGAATTTCTGGTTTATTGA
>JAZGFF010000041.1:0-12356 GCA_036479095.1 Rhizobiaceae bacterium
GGTTGAGTGGTGCACCCTATGCATATCTGGTGTGACAATTAATTTACGGATGATCCTATCAAGCCATAGGGGTAGCTTGGTGTTTGAATGGTTAAAGAGCGCAAGACCATTTAAAATGATCTCGAACACGATAACTGCAACAGCCGGGGCACCAAGGGCGATGACCCACAATACTTTCCACCCCATGGAAACAATGATTTCAATCGGGTGGAAACGGATGGCGGTGGAGACGTCTATGTCTCGATCAGAATGGTGCATACGATGGATGCGCCAAAGTAGGGGAATTTTATGGGAAAGAAGATGAGACCACCAAACAGCAAAATCGAGCACAACAATACTGATGAGGATCGATAGCCAAACTGGGGCATCAATGATGTTGAACAAGCCCCATCCTTTCGCGCCGGCCCAAAAGGCAACGCCAACAGCAGCTGCTGGAAACAATATTCTAACCAGGGCGCCATCAAGAATTATGATGGCTATGTTCGTAAACCAACGATGGGATTTTAACATTGTTAACTTGCGTCTTGGGGTGAAAAATTCTGTTAAACCGAAGAGGGCGAAAAGGCCAAGGAAAACCCCTAAACGAATTGCGCTTTCGTGGGAGGAGATGATTTCTTCAAGTTGCATTAGTTCGGCCTTTGCTCGTTAGATTTGGTTATACCATGGCTTTTTCTATCGCACGAGTAACGTTCTCGACAGATAATGGCTCCTCAAAACGAACCCCATTGATAAATAGGGTGGGGACGGCACGAACGCCGAAGTCTTTTTCTCCCCGTTCTTTGATCGCATTTAGATTTCCAAGAAGCGCACGGTTGGTGAGGCAGGCTTTGAAGGTTTCTTCTGTGAACCCCCCGCGCTTGGAAAGCTTTAATAGGGTTTTCACTGGAGTTTTTGAACGGGCCCAATCATCTTGGCTGGCAAACAGCATATCAATCATCGGGTAGTAATTTTGTTTTGGAGAGCAGCGGGCAAGCATGAATGCTGCTGAAGCTCTTGGATCAAAGGCAAATTCTCGTAAGGCGTAACGAGCTTTGCCTGTATCAATAAATTTCTTTTTAATTTTAGGCATCACTTCTTCGTGGAAGCGCTTACAGTGGGGGCACGTCATGGACGCATATTCAGTTAGGGTGACACTGGCATTGTCATCGCCCATGTATATTTCTGGCAATAAATTTGTTGCAAAAAACGGGCCCTCTGACGCAGCATTGGTAAAAACCACACTAACACCGAGGGCCGCCAGTGTGATTGCGGTGGATGCGGAATTTTTCAAGAGGCGTCTACGCGTAAGAGTCATGGGTTGTTCCTAGAATTTAATCACTGGAGTTGTTGTCGTGGTTTTCATACTAACTTACAATTCAAATATATGTTATTGATTTGAATTATTTATTGCAGCATGAATGAAAAAAATATGTCACAGGTGTGGGCAATTCATCTGTCGAAATTTTGGAAAATTTGAATATGAACATCATTGATCAGCAGGGCGAGAAAGCTCGGGCTTTACAATTGAAAACCGCTGCATTTGTGTTGTTTTCCATGGCTGTAATTATCGCGACGGTTTTGGGATTTCAACACATTGGTGGTTATATTCCTTGCGCTCTTTGCTTAGAGCAGAGGATTCCCTATTATGTTGGTATTCCCGTCGTATTCCTAGCTCTGGTTTCTGCTTGGGTACGCTGGCCTGAAAATTTTACACGCGGGTTATTGGCTATCGGATTCCTAACCCTTTGCGTTACTGCTATACAAGGGAGCTATCATTCTGGTGTGGAATGGGGCTGGTGGCAGGGGCCTACAGAATGTAGCGCAGCGGTTGGTGGCGCTTCTAATGTGACCGATTTACTTGCCGAACTTGCAACCGCAAAAGCACCTTCCTGTAATGATGCGGCGGGGCGTTTCTTAGGGCTGTCATTTGCGGGTTGGAATGTAGTTGTGGCACTCATTGTCGCTACCATCGCCTTTAAAGGCGCTTTTAGTCGTAAAAAATAAAAAAGATAACGAGGCGGTTTCAATGTGGGAAATTATTGTTCAGGCAGTTGCAGAGCGTCAGGTTGAGGTTGCTCGCCTTCCTGATGGGGTCAAGGCTTGGGTTGCTTTCATGCGTGGGATTTTCTTTGCGGGAATAGTATTCGCGCCATGGTTTAAATTTCCAAGGTTTGTTATATTAACGATGGTTCTGACAGCGTTTATTATCATACTAGGAAAAATATTTTTCCCTCAAGTTGATACTATTATTGTTGGCACAGTCTCTCAACTGATTTTGTGGACACCTTTGTTGATCTATTTATTGTATAATTTGCGCCAGAATATAATTCTTCCTTTTCAATCAGGAAGAAAATTTTCCGTGATTTATGGTGTTTGGGTTGCGATTGTTGGCGGCACCATCACGATCTCTCACGGCTTTAATCTTGTTGGGGTGGTTAAATTTATTGTCAGTTAATTAAGCGATGTTTTTTCCATTTACTTGACGTTGCGGACATAAAATATCCATATTAAAATTATCTAAAGAGATGAAGCGGCATCATAAAGTGGAGGAACAAGTGAAGCAAAAAAAACTAAATTCACCAATTCTCAATCGCCGTAAATTTGTGCAAGGGACAATGGTTGGTGCTGCATCGGCGGCGGTGATTGGTACGCCACCGCTTGTAACGAATGCGTTCGCATCGTCTGGCGAAATTGATATTCTCATGTGGTCAGATTATTTGCCAGTTTCTTTTCGAGAGGCATTTGCCAAGGAAACAGGGATAAAAATTAATTTTACCGGTGTTGGCTCGAACGAAGTTATTCTGAATTTAATCAAGGCAAATCGGGGTAATGGTTTTGATATTTGCACCCCCACAAACAATCAGAATTTGGTTTGGGCGGAAACTACCCTGTTACAACCATTTGCAATTAAAAAAATTGCCTTTGATAAAATTAACCCGGCTATGGCCAGAATCGGCCTAGATGATTGGAATTTTGACAATAAAGGAACCCATTGGTTGCCTCATATTTGGGGGACTGAGGGCATTGCTTGGCGAACAGATAAATATACGCCTGAAGGTGGAACCCCTTCCTATGGTGCCATTTGGGATGGGGAAAACGGTGGTAAAACCATGGGTAGACCCCATTCGATGATGCTTGGGGCTGGCTTATATATGGAAACTATCGGGGCCTTAGAAACAGGCGATATGTGGAAGGCTTACCAATCCAAAGAGATCATGGTTCCGATCTGGAATAAAGTCACAAGTTGGTGTTTGGAGCGAAAGAAGAATGTTCAATTATTGTGGAATGATGCGGATAGCCAAAAGAGCGCCTTTAATAAAAAAGGCGTGATTGTTGGCCAGACTTGGGACGGCCCGCCCTTGGCGATGAAATCGTCAGGACAACCCATACAGTACCAAGCGCCAAAAGAGGGGGCAATGGCTTGGGTTGATGGTTTATCAATCCCAATTGGAGCGAAGAATATTGATGAAATCTACGCGTTCATCAATTTTGCCTATAAGAAATCGACGGCTGGTGAAGCTATCAATCATCATGGTTACAACTCTCCGGTGCTGGGTGCAGACCAATTTGCAAATGAAAATTATAAAAAGAATTTTATAGAGGCCTATCCTGGTGATGCGCTGGCCAAGCTTAATCCTTGGCTCCCCCAAGCCCCTTGGTATGTGGATTTGCGCACTGAGTTCGTGAATAAATTTTTAGCGGGTTAGCCGAATGTATGATGGTTATCAGCACTCACGATAATTTCAATTGCAATTGATAAAGTTAAACCCAATAAATTCTAATAATTGAATGTATTAAAAAGGTATCATTATGGACAATGCCAAACAAACTTTCCTTCGCTCAATGATTGGAGCCTTTTCTGGATTCATGATTCTTGCTTTGACATTAACCGCACAGGCGGCAGAGTTTATGTCAGTAGAAAAGGCTTCCAATCTATCGAAGGCGGGCAAAATTTACCTTATCGATATCCGCCATCCAGATGAATGGAAGCAAACTGGTATTCCAGCGAGCGCGGCTCCAATTTCAATGCATGTTTCAGGGTTTCTAGACAAGCTGGCAAAACTTACTGGCGGCGAAAAAGATGCAAAAATAGCATTGATATGCGCCCATGGAAATCGCTCCACCTATATCTCTAATGAATTGGAAAAACGCGGTTTCACGAGCATTATCAACGTTGCTGAAGGCATGCTAGGATCAGGGAAGGGCGCTGGTTGGTTGGCAGCAAAACTACCGGTGATAAGTGCCCCATAAATTGTCGTAAAATGCGTGGAATATTATAATGAGTATAACCACCCCAACAGATATAAAATATGAGCTGAATCCTGCAATTCCACCATTTCTACCCGTGATTTTGGCAATTATTGCCTTTCTCTCTTTATGTTGGTTGGCATTTCCATTTGGGGGGTGGCGTTATGTGATTGCCTCCTTCATCGGTCTGTTCGCTGGCTTTGCGCTTTATCATGCATCCTTTGGTTTTACGGCTGGGTGGCGACGAATTGTCACCGAGCGGCGGGGTAATGGTTTGCGCGCACAAATGTTGCTAATTTTAATCGTCTGCGCCCTATCCTATCCACTGATTGCCTACGGTAAAACTTGGAATTTAGGCGAGTGGAATATGCGCAGCGGTGCATTTGTATTTCCCTTTGGTGTTGGCTCGGCTGTGGGAGCATTTATATTTGGGGTTGGAATGCAGCTTGGTGGTAGTTGTGCTTCCGGCACATTGTTTACGGCGGGTGGTGGTAGCACCAGGATGATGATCACCCTGGCTTCATTTGTAGCGGGTTCAGTTTTTGGAACTGCTCATTTGAATTTTTGGAATGAGCTTCCTCGGTTTGATGCCTTCTCTACGATTAACAATTACGGCCCAGCAATCGCTTTTTTATTGACTGCAGTCTTTGTTATGGTGGTGGTGGTTTGGAGTATTAAACGCGAACGGGAAGCCCATGGCGATTTGGAACCCTTAAGGAAAACTGGGAATTTGATCACTGGCCCTTGGTCTTTGGTATTAGGTGCTTTGGCGTTGGTAGTTGTTAGTATTGGTACAATCCTAACCCTTGGGCGCCCTTGGGGCATTACTTCCGGCTTCGTTCTTTGGGGTGCCAAGGCTGCGTCTGCATTAGGTGTCGATATGAGTGTTGCAAATTTTTGGCATAGTAAGATCAATGTTTCGCAGAGCGTTTTTTCTAACTCAACCTCCATTATGAACATGAGCATTATTCTTGGTGCGCTTTTGGCGGCTGGTTTGGCAAGCAAATTCAAACCCGTTCTCGCCATTGGTTGGAAGGGATTAGCCACGGCGATAATCGGTGGGTTGATGATGGGGTATGGAGCGCGCCTTGCTTCTGGTTGCAACATTGGCGCCTATCTAGCGGGCATTGTTTCTGGCAGTCTGCATGGCTGGTTTTGGGGCATTTTCGCCTTTATTGGCAGTACACTGATGTCGTTTGGCAAGATTAAATGGAAGCTTTAATCGGGCGCGGATATTTTGAAACCCACCATTGAGCGAATATAATATTTGGTACCCAGCACGACCAAGCCAAGAACGGGTAAACCTGTTCGTAGGGCATATCAAAACCAAATTGAAAAATGGCCAATTGTAAACGTAAGGTTACAGCAGCAAAGGTGAGGGCGAAGGAGCGGATCATCCATATCCGGTGGTCAGTAATTTGTTTTGCCCGTGCTTTGATAACGGCTTGTGCTGTCACAAAAAGCCAAATCACAGCGAGGACTGCAAAGCCAATAGTGCCAAACGTGTTTTCTATAGCAAAAGCGATATAGAGCCCTGAGACCCCGCCAATTAATATCATTATGGCATAGAAACGACCAAGCCAACGGTGGAGCGTGAGATGGCGTTTACGCATGTTGGGCAGAAGTTGATAGGCGCCGATTGCAAGGGCAATTGGCGAAGCTGATATGTGTAAGATGAACCCCATTTTGGCATTGTCGAATTGATGTTGCATGGGGGGAAAAGAGAGTTCGAGGTCCAAGGGTATAAATCGCAAAGAAACCAGTGCGATAATAACACTCAATAACACAACGATTGGTAAAGCAAACTTACCCTGACCCATAGTTTGAAACCCTGTAATCGACAACCGCAGTTCGGCTGTTCAATCTCCACCCTTTGCTGATGGAAAGCAAGGGAGCAATCAAGACAGAAAATCATTGCTTAAGATTGATGCGGAGCGTTGGGAGCAACAAGTTTTTTAATAGGCAAGTGATTGATTGGGAAGTGTTCCTTGGATTCGAGCAAGCTTGAGTCTGTATTGAAGCTATTTTTGGCGCGCTATCATCTCAATTTCAATGTCAAACCCGTGGTGAAGTTCTGGCACGGGTACGACGGCGCGGGCAGGTTTATGGTCACCCATAAACGCCGCATATTTTGTGTTAAAGATACCCCAGTTCTCTACGCTGGTTACATAAACCCTTGCCTGAATGATATCTTGCGGAGATAGACCTGCCTTAGCCAAGATTGCTTTGGCGTGGGCGAGTACCAGATCAGATTGTTCCTCAAAGCTGAGTTGGCGAACGACAGGCTCTTCTAGCGCAACGGGCAAAATGCCTGAGATGTAGCAAAGCCCATCATGGCAAACGGCCTGCGAATAATGCCCAGCAGGTGAAGGTGCTTGATCGGTTGAAATATATTCCATTTTATTTCCCTTAAATATCTTTCTGGGGCCTTGTTCTTACCAGCCCGAAATTCTTGGCCAGAATTGGCCGTTAATTTCGGAGTTGGGAGAGAGCACGTTATAACCATTGTGTTGAGCAGCAGTGGCGCAGGCGTGGTTTGGTAAAATTCGTAAGCGCGTGCCAACTGCAAAATCTGGGAGTTTCCGGTCGCTGCCGGGACGGCATGCTATCGTGCCATGCTCTTGATTGGCGGCCACCAAGACGAGATCAGAAATCAGCTTTCCATTTTCATCGCAAACAAGTCCGTAACCTTGGTCAACGGTCTGCATTGCAGTTCCGCGATCTCGTGACATTGCCATCCAACCTGCGTCCACCAAAATCCATCCTTTTTCTTGCTGATGTCCAATGACGGTTGTTAGTACGCAGAGCGCGATGTCATCTGTTGTGCAGACACCAATTCCAGCCATCACCAAATCGAAAAAGCTGTACACACCGGCGCGAAGTTCGGTTACGCCCGTTAGGTCTTTGGCTGCGTGGGCGGTGGGGGTTGAGCCCACACTGACGATGGGGCAGTCATGGCCAACCTCACGCAGGGCTTTGGCTGCTGCAACCGTCGCCGATCTTTCGCGTTCGGCAAATTCGGCATGGGCGGCCACGCCCACTACGCCATAGCTTTCGCCTGCATGGGTCAACACACCACGAAGTTCTGCGCCGCCTGCCACTAATATTTCCGCGATCTTGGGTAAATAGGGGCTGTTTGCGGGCAGGCCACCACGATGGCCGTCACTGTCAATTTCAACCATCACAGGAATGGTTTTTCCAGTGGTTTTGCACTTGTCGGCGACGGCCTCAGCTTGCGCAATGGAATCGAGTAGGATTGATAAATCGCAACCCGCTGCACGGATTGCTAAGACGCGGTCGAGTTTTTGTGGTGAGATACCCACTGCATATAAAATGTCTTTAACGCCAGCTTTGGCAAAGAGTTCCGCTTCGCTTAAAGTCGATACCGTGGCTTTCGCATGAGGCTGTTCTAGTATCCGTTCGGCGACTTCAACCGACTTCCCAGTTTTTAAATGTGGACGCAATTCCACCCCAAGCGCCTTTGCCTTTTGGCGAAGCCGGCGCACATTGTTTTGAAGTTTTGCCTCATCTAAAAGTAGGCAGGGTGTTTCCAAGGTTGAGGTTAGAACTGATGGCGTGGTCATTTTGTATTCCTTTAAGTTAGCTGGAAAATACAACGGCTGCATTCACATCACAATGAGTTTTTATTCGACCTTTTGAATTTCACAACAGCCAATTTTCTTGTGCGGGCACTCCAATAAGATATGGTTTAGAGCGAATCAAATGTCGAAGAAAGCCATCCACCCATGTCACCGTTTATGCGCCCATTAACACCGAGGGATTCAACTGAACAACATAGAGCGGCAACGCCGTTGGAATTGTTTTTTGATCTTGTGTCTGTCATCGCCATTGCGGTTGCAGCGGAGGGATTGCACCATTCAATTATTGAGGCTCATGCCCTTCAAGGCATCATCACATTTATTATGGCCTTCTTTGCCATTTGGTGGGCATGGATGAATTACACTTGGTTTGCTTCGGCCTATGACAACGACGATACTCTTTTCCGATTGCTGACATTGGTTATCATGAGTGGTTCGCTGATAATGGCGGCTGGTATCTCGTCTTTATTTAAATCAGCCGATATGACGCTGATGGTTATTGGTTACGTAATTATGCGGCTGGGGATGATCGCTCTGTGGTTGCGGGCCGCTTACCATGATCCAGACAATCGTTCCACGGCCATTACGTATGCTATAGGCATCGGTTTCACCCAGTTGTTGTGGATTGGTTATCTGGTCCTGCAACCGAATACACCGATCATGGCTTATGGGTTGTACTTCCTTCTCGTACTAATGGAACTCATGGTACCAGTCATCGCCGAGAGAAAGAATAAATCCCCATGGCATAGGCACCATATCATTGAGCGTTATGGCCTATTAACGATTATCGTTTTGGGAGAAACTTTATTGGCAGGTGGGTTAGCGTTCCAGCAAGTTGCTAACGGATCAACCGACAGCACCTTTCTCTATATCGCACTGTCGTCCTTGGTCATCGTGTTTTCGATGTGGTGGATGTATTTCTCAAAAGAAGATCACCTGATTTCCGAAGATTTCAATCACGTTGTTTCGTGGGGCTACGGGCACATTGTTATTTTTGCTGCAGGTGGGGCAGTGGGGGCAGGTTTTGCGGTCTTGGTCGATATTGCAGCTGGCCATGCAAAAGTACCAATGCAGGTGGGGGAATATGCCGTGAGTATTCCTGTGACGATTTATATGCTCGGCCTTTGGTTTGTGCGCGACCGCTTTGCTTTTAATGGGGCTGCGCAATATGTCTTGCCACTCTTTGCGGTGTTGATATTGTTGATGCCGCTCACACCAATTGCATTAGCGGGGATGGCGGTGCTGATGGCATTGAGTGTTGCTGTGCGGAGCATTTTGGCCGAGCGCGAGGCCTAACTTCCCATCACCTTCTCAATTCTATCCAGCACTTCCATGGTTGGCAGGCATTGGGCGACGGAGGCGTTGGGTTCGCGGCCTTCTTGAATGGCAGCAACAAACTCTCGGTCGGCCAGCTCGATGCCGTTGTTGGAAACGGCAACGGCGGATAAATCAATTGGCTCATTGCGGCCATCGTAAAGGTCGTCGTAGCTCGCCACATAGGTTCCGTTATCGCAGATGTAACGGAAGAAAGTGCCGAGTGGTCCATCGTTGTTGAAGGATAATGAAAGGGTGCAAAGGGCTCCGGACTTTGTTTTGAGGCCGATGGTCATATCCATGGCAATGCCGAGGTCCGGGTGTTTTGGGCCCTGCATGCCGAATACTTCGGTGGGCACTTCACCCGTTTGGTAGATGAACAAATCAATCGTATGACAGGCGTGATGCCAAAGCAGGTGGTCGGTCCATGAGCGCGGTTTGCCGAGGGCATTCATGTTGGTGCGGCGGAAAAAATAGGTCTGTACATCCATCTGCTGAATGTTGATTTCCCCCGCATCTATCTTGTTCTTTACCCATTGGTGGGACGGGTTGAAACGGCGAACGTGATCGCACATGGCAACCAGCCCTGTTTCCTTTTGCACCCGTACAAGCTCTTGGGCATCGGCTAGATTGTCGGACATGGGAATTTCAACAAGCACATGCTTTCCAGCTTTCATGCACTGAATGGCTTGTCGGGTGTGGAGTTGCGTAGGGGTTGCGAGAATGACCGCATCAACATCATCACGGGCGAGGCTTTCTGCTAGATCAGTGGTGGCATGGCCGATGCCGCGCTCTTTGGCAAAAGCGTCAATACCGTCGGCTTCAACCCCCATAACGGAAGTCACTTCGACCCCATCAATCTTGGCCAAAGCGTCCAGATGTTTCATCCCAAAAGCGCCGGCGGCACCGGCTACACAAATTCTCATTTCGTTTGGTCCTCAAAAATTATCAGCCCCGCTCCAGTGTTAGATGCAGGGACGTGATAGTATCGGTAGACTTCCTTGATGTCATCGCTGAGAGCGCCGCGCATGGTCAACCACATGATGAGCTCGATGCCTTCAGACCCGGCTTCACGCATGAATTCGGTGTGGCCAATCTTTGTAAGTTTCAATGGATCAGCAGTTAAATTATCGAGAAACATTTTATCAAAATCAGAATTGATGAGCCCAGCTCGCTCCCCTTGTAATTGGTGCGACATGCCGCCTGTTCCAAAGATGACGACTCTCAAATCTTCGGGGTAGGATTCAACAGCGCGGCGCAATGCTTTGCCTAGTTGGTAGCAGCGGTTGGCCGTCGGCTGTGGGTATTTTACCACGTTGACGCAAAAGGGTATGACCTTGCAAGGCCACTCCTCTGGCTGGTCGAACATCACAGTCAACGGCACGGTAAGGCCATGGTCAACAGTCATTTCGTTGGCGATAGCAATATCAAATTCATCAAGGATGAGGGATTCTGACATATGGGTGGCGAAGTCGGCATCCCCGTATACATGGGGAACCTTGCGGGGGCCGTAGCCTTCGTCGGCTGGTGCGTAATCGTCTGCCACCCCCAGCACAAATGTGTTGATCAGTTCAACCGAAAAAGCATTCGCGTGGTCATTATAGATCATGATGATTACATCGGGTTTGGTTTTGGCCATCCATGCACGCGCCGGACCATAGCCATCGAAAAGGGGTTTCCAATAGGGATCTTGGGTCTTTCCGTTATCAGAGGCAGCACCAACGGATGGTATGTGGGAGCAGCCCACGCCTGCTATAATTCTCGCCATTCTATGCGCCCTTACCGGTGGTGGCGTTTTCAGCTTTCGAGCGGTTATTGTCTACATTCCGGCCACCATCTAGAAGCATTTGCCTAAAATCATCGACGGTCATATGAGACATGGCTCCACCAACATCTTGCATGTTCAAGCCATCAAGGGTGGCGAGTTTGAAGGTGTAGTAAATATTGCCACCGACTTGTAACATACCAAGCCAATCACGGCTCTCAACCATGCAGCGTTGCTCGTCGGTCATGGGGTATTGGTCGAGGTAAGCGGCGGGGTCTTGTTTGAATATCTCGCGGTTGGCGGCTACATCAAGGGACTTGCAAAACTTGTTAAGTTGGTAGCCCTCACGACAACGCTTACCGTTGAATACATAAGTGCCGGGGATGTCTTCATAATCTTTATTCAAGCCCATTTCAGCTCTCCTCCTTATCAAATGCTGCAAGAATAATATCGGCTCGTGAACCATAGTCGTTATCTGCTAAAGAATAGTCTGGGTCTAGGCTTCTTTCGCCAATATCTTGTTGCCAGTTCACGGTGGCTTTGGCCATTGAATTATCAAGACCAAGTTGCTCAACGGTGAGTGCAACTTCTCGCATTTCAGCTGCTCGGCGCACCCCGTGCATCATCACCCGCTCCATCTGATAGGCGGCCTTCTCACGGAAATTGAAACTGGGATAGGTCCTATCGAGAGAGTCCAAGACTAACTCATCAACACCGGCTTTGCGGGCAGAAAGAACTGTTTCCATCATCACGGCTTCGATGCCTTTGATCATGATAGAGCGCATCATCTTCACGGAAGATGCTGTGCCAATATCACCCGCAAGCGGGGTGGCATTCATTTCAAGCGAGGCCATCACTTCGAGCACAGCCTTCTCGTGCGGGCCACTGATGTGGAGTTTGGTTTTATGCATTGCGGGATATACGGGAGCCATAACCGCCACATCAACATAGCGGATACCATCGGCTTCTAGTCGTTTGGCCGAGGCACGTTTGGTATCTGGGGAGCAAGAGTTACAATCAAAGAAAAACGCGTTTGATTTGCAATGAGTAAGCACGCTTTTGGCGGCGGCGTGGGCTTGGTCAGCGGTGACAAGGCTGAGGATGAGATCAGCGTCAGCCACGGCTTTCTCAACAGTGCGATGTCCATGGATGCCAGCTTTGGTATAGGCTTCTAGCTGAGCATCACGGGTGCCATCACGGTTAGTTTTGATGTCGAAAGCTGAGATTTCAAGCGGAAGATGTTGCCAGCCCATGGCAAATGCTTCTGCCGCCTCACCAAATCCAATGAAAGTGATTTTCGGAAATTTTTTCATGGGGGATTTTACCACGGGTGAAAAATTCTGGCTAGGTACTTTCATGCTGGTTCAGTTTTAGCTACACCATGGGGGAAAATATATTGGAGCGGAAAATGAGCGATAAGAAAACGGCCCTAATTATTAGTGCTCATGCAG
>JAZGFF010000042.1:0-7149 GCA_036479095.1 Rhizobiaceae bacterium
ACCGTCGCAACTGGGGGGTTTTCCAGCCATGATGCTTCATTGGGTTATTTTAATAGTGCGCGAATAGATCTAATAGCCACGGTATTTATGATCATCGGATCTCTCCCATTTTTGCTTTATGTACAGGCCTTGCAAGGAAAATTATTACCCCTATTCAATGATGGGCAGGTGCGGGTATTCTTGATGCTTTTAGGCCTCACAGTATTGTTTGCATGGATAATCGAAGAGAGTTATGGCATTCGTGTTGGTACCGAAGCGCTTCGTTTTGCCCTAGTTAATGTAACCTCAATTCTCACCGGAACGGGGTATGCAACAACGGCCTATGATGGCTGGGGCTCAGTAGCGGTTGCGTTCTTTTTCTTTTTGATGTTTATCGGCGGATGTGCAGGCTCAACGTCATGTGGAATAAAGATTTTCCGATTTCAGGTGCTGTTCCAAAATGTAAAACAGCATCTTGCTCAGGTGATGTACCCCCACGGAATATTTACTCAAAAATTTAATAACCGCCCAATCACTGATGATGTGACCTCGGCGGTAATGAGTTTTTTCTTTCTCTTCATTGCCTCCTTCGCCGTGAGCGCTATGGCATTATCTTTGGTTGGTGTTGATACGATTACCGCCCTATCAGGAGCTGGCTCTGCGATCGCAAATGTCGGGCCAGGGCTTGGGGCACTCATTGGCCCCTCAGGAACTTACCAAGACCTTCCCGATGCGGCAAAATGGATTCTAAGTGCTACAATGCTGTTAGGGCGATTGGAGTTGTTCACATTGCTGGTGCTGCTAAGCCCGCGTTTTTGGCGCGTCTAAAAGGACACTACCTGATTTTATGTCTTCACTCATGCGACCAAATAAAGCATCTAAGCTTCGCGAGATATCATTTCCAATACCGATGAATGCGGGAACAAGGAAGAGCACTAGGATAGTCGCTGAAGCCAAACCAAAGACCATGGTCGTCGCCATCGGAAGCAAGAATTGAGCTTGCAGGCTTTTTTCAAACATCAATGGAACCAGGCCACCGATCGTGGTCAATGAGGTGAGAAGCACCGCGCGTAAGCGATCACGGCTTGAACCCACAGCAGCTTCAACTAATGTGTCACCCTCTTCCAAACGCTCATCTAAGCGACTAACCAGGATGATTGAATCATTGACTAATATCCCTGCCAACCCCAGCAATCCAATGAAGGAAAGGATGGTTAGTTTCATGTCCATCAGATAATGGCCATACACAGCACCAACGATTCCAAAAGGGATAATCAACATTACCGGGATTGGACGCCAATAACTTGCAAATACCCAAGCTAGGACGATGTATATAATTACCAATGCGGTGATTGCCCCAGTTTGTAAATCCACAAATGCTTTGCGACGTTCTTCATCTTTACCAGAATAACGATAGCTTATACCAAATCGGTCAACTATTTGCTTTAAGCCCGATGCCTCTAGATCAGTAATTGCATTTTCCGTTGTATTGAGTTTGCTATCAATGTCTCCTGTCACAGAAACGGTCGCTTTCCCATCAATACGCTCAATCACCGCAAAGCCTTGGCTTTCCGTGATTTTCACTACTTCTGAAAGGGGAACAAAATCACCAGCCTTGCTTTTAAGTTCAAAATTGCGAAGCGCTGCGGTTCCGTTGGTTCGCAATTTTTTAGAAACTCTTACCGTAATTTCGTCATCCCCATCAGCAAAGCGGCGGGCAATCGAACCCTCAAAAGAATTACGCAATTGGCGGCCAACATCTTCAATTGTGAAACCCAGTGCTGCTCCACGAGGTTTTAATTCCATAGCCAGTTCTGCTTTACCATAGGGTAAATCATCGGAAACGCCTGACACTCCGACAATTGTTTGCACGAGAGGAATAATTGCTGTTGCCGCGTCTTTCAATACGTTAATGTCCGGCCCTTGTAACTGGATATCCACATCCCTTCCAGGAGGACCGCTACGGGACTCATACAAAGCAACCCGGCGAACCCCGGCAATTTTAGGCACCGCTTTTCGCCAGGCTTTAACGATCAGTGGCGTTCTTACTGTACGCTGCTCGGAGGTCGTCAATTGGACGCGGATTGAAGCTACATTGTCACCAGTTGAGCGGCCTGCTTTACCAAGGGTTACAAACGAAGCAACAATGAGTTTTTCATTGCCATTGGTGAGGATTTTTTCTGCATTATTCAGGGCATTTTCAATTTGATTAAGCGCAGCAAGGGCTTTTTCTTCAGGCATGCCTGCATTGAAAACTATACGAGCATTGATGTTTTCTGATTCAACCGTTGGGAAGAAAACAAATCCGACCTTGTCACTTTTAATCATACCAATAACCCCAACGATGAAGAGGCCAACTGCAAAAGCAATTGTTGCATAGCGAAAGGTAAAAGATAGCCTCACGATGGAATCAAAAGGACCATCGCGGAACCAATTAAATCCGCGATCGAAGACTCTGCGAAATGCGCCATCAGCGACAATCTCTTGATCACTCTTTCCTCGGCGCCGCCAGGTAGAATAAAGAGCCAATACCGCTTCTAACAAGACCGATGCAGCATAAGCGATGATAGCTAACCCAATCATGAAAAAGGTTGGAGTGGTAGAACTTCTCTTTTCTTGAATGAATTCTATAATTGCTTCGGGGCTGATCGGCAGTTCTGGAAGCGGTACATAGGATTGTGTCCAACTCGCAAGAGAGTGGGATAATTCGATAAACCAACCCCCTGAACTTGCTTTACTCACACTCACACCAAATGTACCTATCACCAAAGCCAAAGTGAATTGCCGCCAGTAGGACCATCTCCTCGTTCTTTTTGGTTTTAGGGTATGGGCAAGATGCCCAGGCAATATGAGAAAACATTCAATCAAGCTTGCAATAATCACAGCGATCACAACAACGGGTAGCACCCCCATAATTTGGCCTATGGCGCCTTGAATAACGAAGATTGGACCAAAGGCCGCAATGGTGGTGATCATGGCAGCGCTGACGGGTGTAACCATGCGCTCAGCCCCATTTTCAGCCGCTTCAAACGCTCCATCACCTTTTTCAAATCGAGTTGCCGTATGTTCGCCAACCACGATGGCATCATCAACAATAACACCAAGCATCATGATCAGCCCAAAAAGTGAAATCATGTTGATGCTCTGACCGAGTAGATATAAAATTCCGATTGTTGCGAGCATGGCAACAGGAATACCTGCGGCGACCCAAAAAGCGATGCGTCCATTTAAAAATACAAAGAGGATCGCAACAACAATTATCAAACCGCCCAGGCCATTGGTAACAAGCAACATGATGCGTTCAGTTAATGCGTTAGCGCGTACATCATAGACTTTCAGCGCAAGACCAGCAGGCAGCTTACCCTCGATCTCTTGCATATAGTTTGTTAAAACTTTGTTGGTTCGCAGTGTATCTGCTGATTCTGCCCTTTGGATTTCGATCTGTATCGCTCTTTGACCCTGCATGAACCCACGCGGTTGGCCATCCTCATAACCATCGGTAATGGAAGCAATATCCTTGAGCAGCACCTTCTCACCGCTGGCGAATGATTTGATTTCTAAGGCGCCAAGTTCGCGGGGGGTTTTTGCATGGGAAATTGTACGCAATTGCTTCTCAACACTGCCTTGCATTTGTCCCGATGGTAAGTCTCGTGAATTACTGGTTATCACCCGCGAGACATCTGCGATTGTTAACCCAAGCCGGCGTAATTCCTGTTCTGGAATATCGATTTTCAGTTCGCGCCTGCGATGGCCAGTGAAAATTACCTTATCAATTCCGCGCTCAATAAGATCATTACGTATTTTCTTGGCATAAAACCGAAGTGCGGTTTCTGACAAGGGCCCCGTCACCGCCAAACGTGCAACCCGATCGAACCCACGTGAAGCCTGACGTACTGTTGGCGTATCAGCATCTTCTGGCAGAGTGGTAACAGCTTTCACGGCTGTTTCCACCTCACGAAGCGCTTCACTCATATCGGTATCAGAAGTGTATTCAATTCCGATTGATGCCAACCCTTCACGAGCGCGCGATGTTAATCGATCAACACCATCAAGATAACGTAGCTCCGGTTCGAGCAGCTCCAGGATATTGGATTCTACATCCTGCGCACTTGCTCCGGACCAAGGTACAGAAACTGTGATTACAGGGATTTCGATGGATGGGAAGAATTGGGTGTTTATTCGGCCAAGTGAAATCACCCCAAAGATGACCATCAAGGCCATGATAAGGTTTGCAGCATTGCGATGGCGAACGAATAGGCTAACGATGCTTTTTGGTTTTGGGAATGAGATGAGCTCCATCCCCTTATTCTCCGTCGCGTGGCTTCACGCGTGTTTGGTTTTTATTCTCAAGCTTGTCACCCTCGCGGCGAACTAAAAGCCCCTCACTCACTTCTGTGATGCGTGTGACCAGAACTTCATCACCCTCATTTATTCCAGAAGCTATGAGGGCTTTTTCACCATCATAGGTTACGACAGAAACTTTTCTTCGCTCGAGTTTTCCATTGTATTCAACGTAGACAAGATTATTTTCGTAGATAGAAGTGTCTGGGACCGAGATGGTTGATGTAAATAACAAATCAGGAATGAGAACTTCTACGAAAGCCCCTGGTCTTATGGCAATTTTATTATTTGGTTTATCAATAATTGCAAACAGCTCAACGCCCCCACGATTAGAGGCAATTTCAGCCCCAACTCGGTCAATTATAGCTGCGTACGTGTACCCCTTATCGCCGACCGACCAGGTTACTTTAACCGGACGTTCAATCAGCCCAATTTGTGATGATTGCAATCGACCGTATTGGGCGTCTGTTAGGGTAAACTTCACCTCCAATGTATTGGCTTCATAAAGCGAGACCACCACATCATTGGCAGTGATCGCCCGGCCAACCTCGGCGCTGCTAGAGCGAACAATACCAGTAAATGGCGCAATAAGTGTTGTCGATTCTAAGTTACGTTTAGCCTGACGTACTCGCCATTCAAGCCGCTCGATTGAGGCTTCGATTTGAGTGGCTCTAGATTGTTGAACCTTAATTGTGTTTGTAGACAGATCAACGCTTTGTTTTCGTTGGCTGACGATTAATCTGCGCGCATCTAATTCCTTAACAGTGGATGATCCGCGTTTTTTCAACTTCTGTGCGCGCCGTAAATCAGACTTGGAAATTTTTAATTGCTCAATCGAAGCGGCTAGTTTGCTTTTCTCTAAAACGATTTGGGCGCTGTTCTCAAGAATTCGAGCCTTTGCCTCACTCACACTGGCTTGGGCTTCTAAAAGAGCCCCGCGGTAGTTGAAATCATCGATTGATACTAAGGCATCGCCTTTATTCACCTGCGCTCCGGCGCGAAGATTTTTATTCACCTTGGTGATTTCTCCAGAGACGAGCGAACGCAGATCAACGGTCCTGGCAGCAACCGTTTGACCATAGGAAATGATGAGTGGTTGATGGTCTTTAACTTTCGCAGTGATTGTTTCAATCGTATAGATAGTTTTGAAGGCGGGTCGAACGCGCGGTTTAGGTTTTCCCTCAATCATAGTTTTGGTGATGTATAGGGCACCAGCGATAATCGCGATTACCAAAATTGCCTGTAGGACGGTGAGTGCGATATTGCCTATCAGTCTCCCAAAAGAGCGTTTATCTGGGGCGCCTAATTGGGGAGGAGCCTGGTCTACTGGCACCTCTTGATAGTGCGATAAGCTGCTAGGCTCTGGTTGTGTGGAACCGCTTTTCCCGTTTTCAGTATCATCACTGATTTTATCTAGCATTGAGTTATTCCTAGATTTGCGAGAAAAAACAAATTGATTTTGCATATATGGAGTTGGGAGGCTGCCTACTCAAGTTAAATTTTAGCAATTTACGTTTCATCGTCGAGTAGGGGTTGCGTTCGCGTTTCCAATGTTACGTCTTTAATTCCAGATATCAGGATCAAATTGATAGTCTTGGTTGCAAAATTCACAGGTGACAAGAATTTTGGGTTGCCCTGATGAATCCTTTTCAATGCTCTGTTCTCGTTCTTCAACAGAAAGGCCGGCAAGCATATTCTCAACCTTTTCATGGGAGCACGCGCAATTATCCAGAACAGGGATTGCCTCAAAGGCGCGCACGCCATGATCATGGAATAGACGGTAAAGCAGCCGCTCTGGCTCTAGGTTAACATCCGTCAACTCCACATCAGCGATTGTTTTCATCAAGGAGCGGGCTTCCAGCCAAGCATCATCAATTTGTGGCTCGGTCTTATCTGGATCACCATCTCCACCATGAAGATCTTTTTGGCGCATCCTGTCTTCATTATCCGGAAAAAATTGCAACATAACTCCGCCAGCAGTCCAAGCATGAAGTGGTTCCATCCCTTCTTGTCGAATGAGTATTTCTCCCACTGCGAGGCGTATTTCAGTTGGAATTTGTTCTGATTGGGCAAAATATAGTCGCGCCACTTCTTCAAGCCCAATGCCATCAAGTTGAACGATGCCTTGGTAACGTTGCGTGTGTTTTCCTTGATCAAGGGTCATCGCTAATATGCCATTCCCCAACAAAGAGGGCGCATCGGTCGCCTCAGCTTGCATGGCTTTTTCAATCGCCTGTTTGTCATAGCGAGCATAGGCACGAATAGAATCCGGAGCGCGAAAATCTGTCACGATCATAGATACCGGCCCATCTGTTTGGGTTTGTAGTATGAATTTCCCATCAAATTTCAAGGTAGTACCCAGCAGCACGGTGAGGGTTATCGCTTCCGCTAGAAGCCGCGCTACGGGTTGCGGATAATTATGTCGATCTAATATGGTGTTGAGCATCGGTCCCAATTGCACAGCTCGCCCACGTACATCCAAGGGCTCAACCTGAAAAGGTATGACAAGATCTTGGGCGGGTGCTAACGGTAACTTATTTTTATCAGACATAGATCACAAACTTTTCTGGAAGCATTTATTCTGGCTGTAGACACCAAGCCAAGATCGCTTTTTGTGCATGAAGCCTGTTTTCAGCCTCATCAAAGACAACACTTTGCGGCCCGTCCATAACTTCATCGGTCACTTCTTCGCCTCGATGGGCAGGAAGGCAGTGCATGAAGATTGCATCTTTATCGGCTTTTGCCATCAACTCGTTATTGACCTGATAGGGGGCAAAGACATTGTGGCCGCCAGATTGCTCTTCCATACCCATCGATTCCCAAGTGTCG
>JAZGFF010000043.1:0-14354 GCA_036479095.1 Rhizobiaceae bacterium
CGGCGGGTGATCTGCCAGCAGGTCTAACGTTTGATCCATTGACCAACACGATCTCTGGCACGCCAGATAACAGCGCCAGCCAATCGGGTGATCCGGGAACACCGGGGGTTTACACAATTCCCGTAACCGCGACCGATCCAAATGGTGCAACGTTCACAACCAATGTGGTGTTCACGATTGTTAATCCGCCGCCAGTGGTGATCGTTGATATCCCTGATCAAGTTGGAACCGATGGGTTCGTTGTTACCATTGATACAGCGCCTAATTTTAATGATCCAGATAATGATGATCTCACCTATGATGCTGCTGGCCTACCAACAGGGCTGACTATTGATCCGCTCACGGGGCTTATTACCGGTACACTAGATGGTAATGCTTCAAATGGCGGGCCAAACAATGATGGCTTCTATCCTGTTACAATCACGGTTGATGACGGGGAAGGTGGAACGGTTTCGACGACCTTCATCTTTGATGCGAACCCAGTTGTTGTGAGCTTCCCAGATGTGCCGCCATCGGACCCACCCCTACCACCAGATAATCCTGATGATCCGCCTAGTGGGGATCCCGGGCTGACTGTAACCGATGCCGTCAATGGGTTTACCCCACTGGGCAATGGTACAGCGCTAAGCCCAGATTTGATTGTAACGAATGCAGTGAATGGTATTCGCTCGCTCGGCGGCGGTATGGCTCTGGATAGTGATCAGCCAATAGCTGAAGCGATACGCAATCAGATTGAAACTGATTTGGAAACAGGCCACGGCGTTAGTATTTATGGTCGAGATGGCATCACCTTAGATGGCCCCTATCTCTATCTTGGAGGCCAAATCGATACGGGGCTGCATAGCACTCGAGGCGATATTACCGTTCGCACGATGATTTATCAAAAGCATATGTATGTGGATTTGATGACCTTCGGCAATGCTCCCTTGAGAGATTGGAGCGTTCGGATGAGTAACGGTCAAGCCGTCCCAAAATGGATCAACATGCCGGGTAGTAACCTGGTCTTGATTGAACGGGTAGCCGATATAGATCGAGTCAATCTCGATATCATTGCGCACTTACGAAACGGTGAAACGGTAGTTTTCCCAGTTCATTTGGATATGGCAACTGGAGAAATTACCCTCCATGCAAGAGCTTATCAAATCTCGAGCAGCGATCATAAACAACTTGTTCAAACGGCCTCGGCCACTCCTTTAAGCGATGAACTGACCCGCCTGGCAAATGCTGGTGGGGATGCGACCCGCGCACTCTTTAACTCCTGATTGGAAAAACTAATGACGAATATTAAGGCAAATTCACGGCCTGCACTACAACCTAAGAGTGTGTCAGCCAACAAAAACAATCTAATGACGAAAACACGAGGAAGATCTGTCATGACGAATTACGCGACCAAAAAATCCAAAGGCATTGCGGCTGCGTTCGCCCTGACCATACTTGCTGGCTGTCAGGTGAAGCCGGTGGCTTTCAATGAGACTGAGCTTGCTGTTTATGCCGATGATAAATTGGCACGAGTTACAGCAAACCAAGAACCTGTAAGCGGTCAAATCACGTTATATGAAGCCATGGCTCGAGCATTGAAATATAATCTTGATTACAAGGTTGAGATTATGAATAAATTGTTGGCCAATAAGAACTTGCGGTTAAAATCTGCGGGCATGTTGCCAAAGCTTGTCGCTAATGGTGGTTGGGCTGATCGTAATAATTCAGCAGCCAGTTATTCAAAAACCCTTTTGGCTGGAGTGCGTTCTGTTGATCCAGCTTATTCAAAAACGCAAGGTTCTTTTGCGGGGGATGTGACGTTCTCGTGGCATATTTTAGATTTTGGATTATCTTATATACGTGCCCAACAGGCTGCTGATAGTGCCTTGATTGCTGAGGAGCGGAAACGCAAAATCGTTAATAAAATTATTGAAGATGTACGCACGGCTTATTGGCGTGCTGTTAGTGCAGATCGGTTGTTGGATGGTTTTCATAAATTGCGCCATCGTACGGAACGGGCTCTGGCCCAATCGCGCAGGTTGTATAAGGCTCGCCAAACCTCACCAGTCAGCGCCCTTTCCTATCAAAGAGAGCTTGTCGATATTAAAAGGCAAATTCATAGATTGGAACGGGAACTACGAACATCGAAGATGCAACTTGCTGCGCTGATGAATGTGCTGCCAGGGTCTAAATTTTCGCTCCACATCCCAAAACGCAAGTTGACTGATTTAGCGATCAAAGCCAGCGGCGAAGATATGGTCGTGCTCGCTTTGAACAATCGACCAGAATTGCGCGAGGTTGGTTATGAAGAGAGGATTAATGCGAAAGAAGCCAAAGCTGCTTTGTTAGAAATTCTGCCAGGTGTTTCGCTGTACGCTGGGGCTAACCTCGATACCAATGATTTCTTGTTCAACTCAAATTGGATAAGTTATGGCGCCAAAGTTGGATGGAACCTCATGAAGGTGTTCACCTATCCAGCAAAAAAAGGCTCGGTTGATGCAAAATCGAATGTTCTTGATCAACGGGCTTTAGCGACAACAATGGCAATCATGATACAAGTTTATGTATCGCGCGCTCGGTATAAATATTTGCGCCGCTCTGCTGAAACAGTGGCTGAATATTATCAGGTTCAACGAAAACTGCGGGCACAGGTAAAGGCCTCCGTCAGAGCACGGGTTGCCTCAGAGCAAACCTTGATCAGAGAAGAAATGAATACTTTGGTTGCAGCAGTACAATTTGATGTTGCCTACGCAGATTTACAAAACGCGTTCGCGGCGGTTTATGCTTCGGTTGGTTCTGATCCATATGATCAAAATATATCCACCGAGATGAGTGTTGGCGCATTAACGAAAGTATTGAAACAAACGTGGAGAAACCGAGGAGATCTACATCTCTAGGGAATGTCAAAATAAGGCAAAACTTTAAAAAATAATTGGTGTAATTGCACCGATGTTGAGAAAATAGTTTGGTAGAATCAGGAAAAGCACGGTTTTGCGGTTCCAAATCCTACCAAACTCCTAATTCGACCTTTAGTAAATTTTAAGCCCTAAGGCGTAAGTTGGCTAAGTCTGGTCAGACACAGTTTTTAGTATTGAGTAGAGAGTAATATGACCGAGCACATGCGCCCAAGGGTGAAATACGTTATCGGCCCGGACGGTAGTCCACTAACGATTGCAGATCTTCCGCCAACTTCTACCCGTCGCTGGGTGATCCGCCGTAAGGCAGAGGTTGTCGCAGCTGTACGTGGTGGATTGTTGAGTCTGGATGAAGCCTGTCAGCGTTATACGTTGACTGTCGAAGAATTTTTATCTTGGCAAGCTTCGATCGATGATCATGGCCTAGCAGGCCTTCGCACAACTCGCATTCAACAATACCGTCATTAGATAGGTAAGCCCGTTCTTTGTTTGAACGGATGTTGATTAGAGTTTTGAAAAAACCGCCCCGCTAATTGATTTTAGCGGTGCGGTTTTTTATATTTTTATGAAAATATTTAACTGCTGGTTTACCATAATTGTTCATATTGAAGATCAAGAACAAAAACAGGGATTACCCACCGATGAGTGAAGCGTCACGCGTTAGAAGCCAATTTGATATAGAGCCGCATGTAGGGCGTAAATTGGATGATGTTGAACGGGATTTGATCCTGTGCACACTAAAACGTTGTGGGGGTAATCGAACATGGGCTTCAGATATTCTCGGTATCTCAGTTCGCACCTTACGGAATAAAATACTTCAATATAACAGCGCTACAGATATTCCTCCTCGGGTTGGGCGCCGTCACCGCTCTGAAGAAGAGGCGCACATGGCGACATTGGAAAGCTTCCAACCTGGAACTGTTATTCCATCATAGAATTGTTCTGACGGGCTGACTTTCTCGGCCAGTCGTTGATGTTGCTGCTGCCTTTTTGATTAAGCCGGCAGCGATCGCTCCACAAATTGCGCTTGTCGCATAGAACCAAAGGCCTGGCTGGGCAAAAGCTTCAGCAAGGCCAGAGGACTTCGCAGCGAAGATCACTAAAGCCACAAGCAACACATCCATCATCGACCATTTTGACAAAACACCCGCCCATTTGATGATCGGGGAATGGGAGAATTGTGTGGTTGGAGAAATTGCGGAGATGAAAGTGATCAGCAGCTTTACCAGTGGAAAAATGATAGAGAATATCAAGATCGCAATGGCCACAAGCCAATTGCCTTTCATCCACAGTCCATAAAACAGACTGATGATGGATGGTGTGTCATTGAAAAAATAAAGTTTCTGAAAATGAACGATCGGCAAGCTTATGCCAAGGCCAAAACAGATGGCCGCAATCAACAATAGTAGGGCAATGAACATACGCATTGTGATTGAGGTTATTTCTTACGCTGGAATGTTAGGGATGCCCAAAAACTTTCCCAATGGGCTTTTTTGGATTTGGCAAGATCGCTTTGGGGCTCTGTCATGTGAATTGCATTAATTAGATAGGGGCCAGGGCCAGCAGCCTTGATCATTGCTTTGCCGTTTGCATCGGTTGGTGTGTGATAGGCAAAATTATTGCCGATACCTTCATATACCTTTACGGACACCCCAACCAGTGGTTTACCTTCATAAAGAACTTGGACGGGCATGGGCTCCTTGGAGCCAAGGGCAAGGGGGTTTGCTAATGCAACCAGTTCAATTTTCAGCCCGGTGACAACATCCAGCCCTTTTGTGTCGCCATCAACATTGACAATGGTTTTTGCGAATCGACTATAGGCTTCCAGCAAACCAATTTTTGGTTTTGTCCCCTCTTCACTTGCCTTTAAAGCATGGGTCATGCCTTCTTTGGTGACGTATTTGGTGAATTTTTCATAGGTTTTGAAGGTCAGAAAATCTACGCTGCTTTGGTGGACAACCGTTGCAAGGCGCGGGTTTGATAGTTTGATTTTAAGGGCAGGGCGATCACCATCAAGACTTTTGGCGTGTCTTTTATTGCCGGCCTCCCATACCTCAGAGCGGATATTCCATTTGGTGATCCATGGAAGTTCATTGCCTTTGAAGAGCTTACCTAAACGATGGCGAACTGGCAGCAGTTCATTCACTTTTGGGGTAAAGGTTTCTGGCATCAAATAGTATTCGTGGGCGCTTACAACTGCGCCAAAAGAGCAGGTGAAAGCGAGTAACGAGAGACTGAAAATGCAACGAGAAATCAAGGGCACGTTTTCTTCCTTTTTATCAATTGAGATTAGTCGTAAACTATGGCTTTAATATATGCCATGTTTTTTGAAAGTTTTGGTCTCTTCTGGATAACAATAAAATGAAGCAGTGGGATAAACTATTTTGCCTGTTATTTCTTGTGGCTGCATTTTTTGCGGCGCCCATATGGGGCAAGGGAAAGATTTGGGCGCATGAAATTCAACCTTCGATCATGACTTTGAAACTTGGGGGAGATCGTAAGTTCACCCTTGAAGTGCGCACAAATTTAGAAGCGCTGATTGCCAACGTTGGCCCCGATGAAGAAGATACGGACGATGCGCCAGAGGCTGCGCTATACGACAAACTTCGCAAAATGGATTCGGTCAAACTAAATGCAGAATTCAAGAAGTTCGCCCCATCTTGGGTGGCAGCAATGGGCTTGTTCTTTGAAGGAAGCCCTGCAAAATTGAAACTCGTCTCTGGCTCTATTCCAGAAGTTGGTGATCTCGATTTAGCACGGGAAAGTACGATTACCATGCAAGGGGAAGTTCCTTCCAATGCTGAGCGATTGAGCTGGGCGTACCCTGAAAAATATGGTGCAAGTGTGTTACGGATCGAACGGCCTGGCCAGAAATTACAGGCGGAATTCTTTCGTGCGGGTGTAGCAAGCGAGCCGATAAATATTGAGATCGCGGCGCCGAAATCTGGCTGGCAAAAATTCTGGGATTATATGGTACTTGGTTATACGCATATCTTACCAAAAGGGCTCGACCATATACTCTTCGTTGTTGGGTTGTTTTTGTTGTCGGTGTCGTGGCGACCCTTACTTACCCAAATTACGGCCTTTACCCTGGCCCACTCCATTACCCTCGGCCTTGGCCTTTATGGGGTCGTCAATATCTCCCCCTCAATTGTTGAACCCTTGATTGCACTTTCAATTGTCTATGTGGCGATTGAGAATATTTTCACGCGGAAACTCCATATTTGGCGGCCTGTAATTGTGTTTTTATTCGGGCTCTTACATGGGTTAGGGTTTGCGGGAATCCTCACCGAAATTGGCCTGCCAAGGGCGGATTTTTTATTGGGGTTAGTGGCGTTTAATGTCGGGGTGGAACTGGGGCAATTGACTGTTATCGGTTTGGCTTTTCTGGCCGTTGGTTGGTTCGTCAATAAATCTTGGTATCGGGCTCGTATAACAATTCCAGCTTCCCTGGCAATTGCCGCGATGGGGGCGTGGTGGTTGATTGAGCGAACGGTGTTATAGCTAAATTGATGGTATTGTTTGGCTTAGCCTGCCGCCAATGCGAAGAGGTTCAATGGCAGTGGCAAGGCCTGTTTTATCATCGGTTACTACCAAGACTCCGCAAACCGTTGCTTCCCCAGAAGCTGGTTCCATTCGGCTTTTGTTGACCTTAGTGAGGAACCTGTTCAAGGGCTCTTCTTTTTCCATGCCGAGGGAGGAATCATAATCGCCACACATGCCAGCATCACTCATATAAGCGGTGCCGCCGGTTAGAACTTGATGATCAGAGGTTGGAACGTGGGTATGGGTACCAACAACAAAACTTACGCGGCCATCAACGAAGTGCCCAAAACATTGGCTCTCGCTAGTGGCCTCTGCATGGAAATCAATAACAATCGCATCGGCGGCTTCGCCAAGGGGGCAGGCATTTAATTCGCGCTCTACTGCAGCGAAGGGGTCGTCAAGTTCCGGGTGCATGAAAACGCGCCCCATAATGTTTGCCACAAGTACGCGCGCACCATTTTTTGCTTCCACCAGATTGCTACCTCGTCCTGCTGTTCCAGCTGGGAAATTTACAGGCCGTAAAAAACGCTCTTCCCCATCAGCCCAGTTCAATGTCTCTTTTTGGTCAAAAGCGTGGTTTCCAGAAGTGACCACATCAGCGCCAGCTTCCAAGGTTTCGAGTAAAATTTTGCGGGTTATGCCAAAGCCAGATGCTGCGTTCTCACCGTTGACGATGACGAAATCCGTGTTTAATTTTTTACGAAGGGCGGGAAGTTTGTTATACACTGCAGTGCGACCAGTTTTCCCGACCATATCGCCTAAAAATAAAATTCGCATGGGTTTGATAGTACCTGACTAAGGGTCATTTTTGTTTAAAGGATGAAGTGCCGATTTCGGTGATAATTGCCTCGAGAAAGCGATCGTGGGGTTCCATTGGAACAGTTTGGGCTTTTTGAATTGAAAAAGCCATGCCCAGTAATTTTGGGCTTATTCCCTTCCCCACAAGCCGCTCAATTGCTCGATCATAATACCCAGCACCATAACCAATGCGGCCTCCTTTTTGATCATAGACGCTCAATGGCATCAGCAATATTTGGGGATCAAGGACAGCGGCGTGTTCATCGGGGCCGATTGTTCCAAAACCTGAGCTGACTAAAGGCGCCTCTTTGACCAATTCGCGAAATTCAATTGTGGTTTTACTTGTAACAACTGGCAGGCAAAGCCTTGCACCATATTTTGCGAGTGCAAAGAGCAATGGGCGTATGTCGATCTCACTGCGGATTGGATAAAACCCAGCTACAACCATTCCCGCTGTGATAGAATTTGGGTTGAGCGCTGGGACCGAAAGGGCGTGGTCACAGGCTTGAAGGGACATTTCGATACGGGTGGTTTCTGGAATCGCATCACGCTTTTGTAAGCTGGCTTTGCGTAATAGATTTTTTTGTTCGGTGATGGAATTCATTGAAATATACTAATTATGTAGGCCTAAAAATATAAGTGGCGAGCCGCACTAGCCGTGCGAGTTGTTATCGATCCTGGAACCTACAGTGTAGGTGGGCACCGTGTGTCCAAGCCCACGAGCGAGGACAGGGACAGCTCCCTTTGGAATCGGTAAGGCCCGAGGATGATGATCACACCAACCGCGCAGCCCGCGCTTCATGAGTATAGGGAATTAGTAGGGTGATTGCGAGGGAAAACCGTATTGATTTAAAGGGCTGCTTTGAGCTTGCCAGCAACGGCATTTATTCTATCTGCTGCGCCCTTCAAGGCATTGGAAAATTCAACCTCTTGGTCAGCGCCGCCACTGGCATCAGTGCGGATTTTGGCTAACTCATTTTCAAGGCCTGAAACTTTGTGCTGTAGGGCCACAAGTTCATCTGTGACCATCACTCCAGCCATGACGGTTAGGCGCTGGTCACCAATTTCACCAAAAGAACCTTTGAGCTGGTTGATCGTGCGATCGAAACGTTGGGCCAAATCCAAAAGGTGAGCCTCCTGTCCTTCATCACAGGCCATTCGGTAGGTTTTTCCGTTTATTAGGACTGCGACTTGGGGCATTTAACAACTCTCACTCTCAAGACAGGTATCGGCTATTTGGGTTATGGTTTCGATTTATCGAGTACACCACGAACAATTTCCATGGCGCCAACAAGGCGTCGGGAGACTTCGCTGTTGGTGTCGGCCAATCGTTTGGCTCGTGCTTCCGCAGTATCCAAATCACGGGCGAGCTTGGTGCGATCGTCAGCCATGCGTTGCACTTCTTCATCGGCGCTATGGACAGATTTATTTGATTCAAGCGAAGCGTCGACTGTACTATCAAGGGAATCAAGGGCAGAGTTAAGCTGGGCGAGGGCCTCTGAGAAGCCACCGCCTTGCTGATTTGATGCCTGTGATTTGTTGTCCTGCGAGCCCATAGGTTTCCATCAATAGATAAATACGTGCATCACCGGTGCAGATTCGATTGCACCAGTTTACGCTAGTGAAGAGAGAAAATGCAAAAAGGTCAATCACTTTAATAGTTTGTCCCAATTCTTTTGAGTCGACTGGGAGGGTACGAAATTTCTTTGGAATGATGCCTATAAAAAAAGCTGCGTTTTGAGCGAGGTTTGCTTTGATTCACTCTTTTGGGGGTGCTATGGGTGCCGCGCAATTTAATATGAGCCAGAACCAAGATAACTCTTAGTTTTGTTCTTGTGAAAAAAAGAGACGAGCGTTAAGTCGTTTGGAAATTCATGACAAAAGCCAATAAAAACTTACGAATGGCAAATGCCATCCGTTTTCTATCTGCCGACGCCATTCAAAAGGCGAATTCAGGACACCCAGGCCTCCCTATGGGAGCCGCTGATATTGCAACGGTTTTGTTCAGCCGCTTTATGCGGTTTGATCCCAAGAAACCCAATTGGCCTGATCGGGATAGATTTGTGCTTTCTGCCGGCCATGGCTCTATGCTGCTTTATGCTTCGCTGTATTTGCTTGGCTATAAAGACATTTCCATGGAGGAAATTAAAAACTTTCGCCAACTGGGGGCGAAAACCGCAGGTCATCCAGAATATGGCCATGCAGCAGGAATTGAGACTACAACCGGCCCCCTTGGGCAGGGCATCGCTAATGCTGTTGGCATGGCAATGGCGGAACGTAAGCTTGGTGATGAATTTGGGGATGATCTTGTCGATCACTACACCTATTGCCTGGTAGGCGATGGCTGTTTGATGGAAGGAATTTCGCAAGAAGCGATCGGCCTTGCGGGTCATTTGAAGTTGAATAAATTGATTGTGTTTTGGGACGATAACAACATCTCCATAGATGGGCCAATTTCTCTTTCAGACTCCACCGATCAAATTGCGCGATTTGAAGCCAGCCAATGGAATACGATCGCAATCGATGGGCACGATCATGAGGCCATTGCTGAGGCGATTGAGGCGGCACAACAATCGGACAGGCCAACATTAATTGCCTGCAAAACCATTATTGGGTTTGGTGCACCAACAAAAGCTGGCACTTCCGCTGTGCACGGAGCACCTTTGGGGGATAAGGAATTGGCTGGCGCACGTAAGGCTCTCGAGTGGGAGGCCGAGCCGTTTGCCGTTCCTGAAGATGTATGTGATGCATGGCGTATTGCCGGTTTGCGCTCGACCCATCGCCGAAAAGAATGGGAAGCTCGACTTGAAAATTCAGACGCAACCTTGCGGGGGGATTTTGAGCGACGGATGCGCGGTGATCTACCCAATTCGTTTGCCGACAGGATTCAGGATTTCAAAAAAGAATTGGCCAAAGAGCCGCCTAAAAAGGCAACACGAAAAGCTTCTCAAGCTGTTCTAGAAATCATCAATGGGGTGGTTCCAGAAACGATTGGCGGGTCGGCAGATTTAACCGGTTCCAATAACACCAACACAAGCCAGACATTGCCTATCACGCCGGATGATTTTTCTGGCCGATTTGTTCATTATGGTATTCGTGAGCATGCCATGGCCGCAGCTATGAATGGTATGGCTTTGCATGGCGGGCTTATTCCCTATTCCGGTGGATTTTTGATCTTTGCAGATTATTGCCGACCCTCCCTTCGCCTGGCTGCTTTGATGGAAATACGTGCAATTCATGTGATGACCCATGATTCTATCGGTCTGGGGGAAGATGGACCAACCCACCAGCCGGTGGAGCATTTGGCCTCGCTTCGAGCCATCCCAAATTTGAACGTGTATCGACCAGCCGATATGGTGGAAACCTTAGAATGTTGGCAATTGGCTTTGGAAAGTAGCAATCGCCCTAGTGTGATTGCTTTAACGCGTCAGGAATTAGAACCGATGCGCCATTCTTATCAACATGAAAACCTTTGCAGTTATGGAGCCTATGAAAGTGCTGCTAGCGATGGGGAAGCGGTGGTTTCAATATTTGCCAGCGGTTCGGAAGTCGAAATTGCCAATGCGGCAAAGCTTATTCTTGAGGAGGCTGGACATCCTACCCGGGTGGTTTCAGTACCGTGTTTTGATTTGTTCCATCAGCAATCAGGAGAATATCGCGCCGCAACGATAGGCGATGCGCCCGTTAAAATTGCCATTGAAGCTGCAATTCGCCAAGGTTGGGACAGCTTTATCGGAAATGATGGCATCTTTATTGGTATGGATAGTTTTGGAGCTTCCGCACCTTATAAAGACCTATATGCTCATTTTGGGATTACGGCGGAGGCCGTTGTCACCGTCGCAGAAACAAAAATTGCTGGAATTATGAGTGAGGGATAGGTAAAAACCTTCCCCCACTTAGGCCACCAGCATAGGCTGCGCAGCTCAAATATTTCCTCATTAAGTAGCTGTGACGAGAAGTTCCACGAATGAGTTTTGGTCTTCTTTTAATGCTCTTGCTTTGACACTCAGACCTACTTTTACTTCCCTGCCATCGATCGTGATCGGCATGGCAGCAACCAGTTTACGCATTCTTTCTAGGCATAGTTCGCCGCCCTTTAAGTCAGTTTCTGGAAGCAGCATCGCTATTTTATCATCGGAAAGACGGCCAAGAATATCAACACCGAAACGGGTAGAGCTGGTGCAGATTTCTGCAACACTGGTGGCAACTTGATCGGCAGCCTCTTCACCCATGGTTTGCAAAATACGCTGATGACCAGCGATTGTGGCGACGACCAAAGTAAGGTTGTGCTCATAGCGGCGGGTTCTGTTAAATTCAGCGCCCGCGAGTTCCATGAAACGAGCACGCTTTGGTAGTCCTGTGATCGGATCAACCACATCGGTGCGGCTACGCATGTCTGCAAGCATGCCCTTCAGGCGTGATACTTCAGCGACCAATTGGGCATTGGTCATTTCTTGACTGGCAGTTTCCTTAGTGGAAGGAGCTAAAAGCTTTTGTTGCGGGTTTGTTGAGAGTTGCTTTTGTGCCAATTTTGTCATGGTGAACCTGCTTGATGGTTTGGGGGGAGCTGTGTTGTATTGTTACGGGCGTCATTTGTTTTCTGCCTGAAATGGTATAGTTCATCTGCGATTGGTTGGATTCTTACAGCACAGCAATGAAGGATTTGTTGCAATATAACCCTATTATTCTGCATTGGTTTTAAGAGTGGGTTAAGTATGCTGGTTTTGGTGTAGAAATTTAGGGAGCTAGAGTGAAAGATCTTGAGGGCATTACTGTAGTTGCAATTGAGCAAGCTGTTGCTGCGCCCTATGCATCAAGCCGTTTGGCTGATGGTGGAGCGCGGGTGCTAAAGATTGAGCGGCCAGAGGGAGATTTTGCTCGCGGATATGATGCATTAGCTAAGGGCAACAGCGCTTACTTTGTCTGGTTGAATAGGGGGAAAGAAAGCATTGCCCTTGATCTTAAGGCTGATGATGATGTGGCATTGTTGCGTAACATGATCGCTGAAGCTGATGTGCTGATTCAAAACCTTGCCCCAGGGGCAATGGCACGATTAGGGCTGGGGCTGGAAGCGTTTCGTAACGCGGACCCACGGCTCATTACGTGCTCAATTTCAGGCTATGGAGAAGAGGGTGAGCGACGCGATCAAAAAGCCTATGATCTTCTCATTCAAGCTGAAAGTGGCCTAAGTGCGATTAACGGCACAGAACAGGGACCTGCGCGGGTTGGGGTTTCTGTTTGCGATATTGCAGCCGGCATGGGAGCCCATGCGGCCATATTGCAGGCGCTTTATGGGCGTGAGAAAACTGGCAAGGGACGTGCTATCGCCATCTCTTTATTTCACGCCATGGCCGATTGGATGAATGTTCCGATGATGCAGCACCGCTATGGTGGCAAGACACCAAAGCGGTTGGGTTTGAACCATCCCACAATCGCGCCTTATGGTGTGTTTGAATGTGGGGACGGCAAGCCCCTGTTGATTTCAATCCAAAACGAACGGGAATGGGGTTGGCTTTGTGAAGCATTGGGGGATGCAAAATTGCCAACCCAAGAAGGCTTTAGAAACCATCAGGAGCGATTGGAAAACCGTGAGGCGGTCGATGGATTTGTTGCGACGGCTTTCTCCCAACATGACCGCGAGGAAATGATTGATATATTGGCGAAGGCAAAAATTGCCTACGGGCGGTTGTCAGATTTGGATGATTTTGTGGCTCACCCTCAAAACAATTGGATGGTGGTGGAAGCAGGAGGCAACGAACTTCAATTGCTTTCTCCCGCCGCCGTTGTTGCTGGAGAAAAAGTGCAATTCGGGCGAGTGCCTGATTTGGATGAACATGGGTTGGACTTACGACGTGAGTTTAGTAAATAGAATGAACGCCAATATATCGAAAGCTCTTGAATGCCACCTCTCTTAACCTCGATGATCTCATGGCTTTGTTTTCCCGTTTATGCGGTGCAGGGGATATGGGTACGCGAACATGCGATGCGATTATCGCCAGCCAATGGTCCGCGTAGTGGGAAGTTCGGCAAGGGCAAGGCCAAGATCAACCTTCTAACCATCGGAGATTCTTCTTCTGCCGCTGTCGGTATCCCACAAACCCATGGGGCAATAGGGCCGCAGATTGCTGATAAACTACGCAACAAAACGGGTGAAACGGCTGCATGGCATATCTCTGGTCATAACAGTGCAGTGGCGGGGGAAATACGCGACTACGTGGTGCCCAATCTAGAAGCAGATGAGTACACCCATATTCTGATCATGCTGGGTACCAATGATATTAAAAATTGGCACACCGTGGCGCGTTGGAAGAAGGAGTTTGGAACACTTCTTTATGCGCTGCGGGCAAAATTTCCTGATGCAAAAATATACTGGCATCAAGCGATTGATGTTCGTAATTCTCCCGTATTGCCTGAACCATTGGCGACGATCATGAATTTGCGGGTGGATTTATTTAACCGAAAAGGTGCGCAGCTTTGTTTGGAACGGGGTGTTGTTTGTATCCCGCCGCTACAAATTGAGAATGCTCTTGGATATTGTGAAGATGGCTTTCACGCCAATGCCACAGGCTACGGTATTTGGGCTGATCATATTTTGAATCACATAGACGATACCCCTCGGAGTAGCCCCGCAGTAAAAGACTATTTGTAGGGGTTTCGGTGCAAACACATTCGCGCATAGGTTAATCATCCAAATATGATAAACACCAACCCAACCCTATCGTATCCGTAGTATTTTGATTATGGTGAAAGAATGAAAAAACTAACCATCCCGTTCGTCCTCATATTCTCCCTGATCCACTCCTCTACCAGTTATGCTGCATGGGAAAAGATGATTACTGATGTGGAGGGTAACGTTCATTATGTGGATTTTGAGAAAATTAAAAACCATGACGGTTATGTGTATTTCTGGGTGCTGATAGATTTGTTGAAACCATTCAATTATTCGTTTTCTAGTAGATACCATTACGAAGGTGACTGTAAATCATCCAAGTATAAGTTATTGAGTGTCTTTATTCACAAAGAATCCATGGCGGGGGGGAGTAGTAAATTTGGAAGACCTCTCAAGCAGGATCGAGTTTGGAAATATCCACGCCCTAAATCTGCATTCAGCCCGAT
>JAZGFF010000044.1:0-4298 GCA_036479095.1 Rhizobiaceae bacterium
GCCGTTGGGTTTCAATGGATATGGCGTTGCCACTATAGCCCCCTGTCAGTTGATCACGGGTATCAAAAAGAACACTACCGCCTTTTTTCATAAACGCATCGACCCTTGCCATCGCCTTGGCATCAGGCACGCTAACAGCAACAGAAATCGGCCAATAGAGTAGGGGGTAGAACGCCAGCTCATCCTTAGAGATGTTGACCCCAACAGGATTCCCAGGCTCCAAAGATGTGCGAGAGGATATGAATTGGGTCAGGCCAATTAGGCCTTTTCGGCTCATTTCATCCAAACCTTGATCACCAGTTATAACATAAGCAATTCGTGTACGCAGTGTGTTGATATAATCGATCTCAGTGTCTTGCGCCCAACTATCCGTTGTTCCCACTGATAGGAAGAACGCCAACGCGATGCTTGCTAATGCATTTTTGGGCGCAATGCGAAGCGCACCCGCCATCCATAACACTGCAAGGCAATCCAGTGTCAGCAACAATAATGCCAGCGCTAATAGCCAAGGCTTGAATGGTGAAGCTTCAACGCTTTGATAGGCGTGTTGTTTGATGTTCTTGTTAAAAAGCGACGGTTTTAGTGTTTGTAAATTAGCAAACCCGTTGAATAGATTTAGGGCAACAAAGGCATCATTTGTACCGTAGGTTCCAGGTGGATTTTGGAGACTGACCTTTGGTGGTGTAGATTGAGAAATTGTCAAAGGACGGGTGCTTGTGTTTGGTTGCACCAAACGGCCATACCCATCAATCATTTGCAAGGGTGGGAGCGCCAGATCTTTGGTTTGTCCGGCTTTGGTTGCATTCTCACTGCGGGTTTGATCTGCGGCAATTGTTCCGTTGGAGACAGCAACAATCCGGCGTAGCATGTCAACAAATGCGCCAGAAAGCGGAAGGTTTGACCAGCTTGAATCAGCGGTTACATGGAAAAGTACAATCCAACCCTTACCTCTCTTCGCAGCCGTAACAAGGGGCGTCCCATCAGCAAGGCTTGCCCATGTTTTTTGCGCAAGATCGATGCTTGGCTCAGCCAATACCTGCCGAGAGATAGTCACATCATCGGGAATAACAATTCCATTAAACGGACTACTTTCTTCAAAAGATGCGAGGGGTTGTGGTTCACCCCAAGTCAATGTTCCACCAAGGCTTCTTCCGCCACGACGTAGTAGAACAGGCACCAGTTTATCATCGCTTGCAGCCGCCAAACGTGGCCCTGAGAACCGAACTAACATGCCGCCCTTATTAATCCATTTTTCCAGCGTTATGGAGGTCTGTCTAGGCAGGGTGCCGATATCAGCGAGTACAAGAGTGGAGATGTTTTCTTCGATCAGTTGCGGCACCGCTTCGCTCACATTGGAAACGCGCGCCTCCCGCACTTCACTGAATGGGTTCAGCGCGCGAGATATAAAATATAGGGGAGAAAGCAAAGGCTGAACTTGATCTGCTTTGCCGCCAGAAATTAATCCCACCCGCCGTCTTCTAAATCGTTCATCCAACAGTTGAACGCCACCGGCAGTTGTCGAGTTATCGATGGTGATACGGGTGACATCATTGCGTAGTTCGATCGGTAGTTTGAACTGAGCAGTTATCGTTTGTTTGCCCGCTAGAATGGTGAACTCTGTTGTAGAAATTGATCGTCCCTGCTGATCATAGGCGGTTATTTTGCCGCTTTGGCTGCCTTGCTTCCCAATTCTTTCCACATCAACACTCAACGCTTCTGGCGTATTTGCAACCTTGCTCAAGACTACGGTTTGTTGGTCTTTTGGTGCAAAATAAAGCAACTGTTTAATGTTGGAACTGTTGAGTGCATCTTGTATTGCCGTGCTGCCCTTGGTCTTTAAACCACTTGAAAGCCAAACGAGGGTTTCAAAGGAGCCAGAGCGAAGGTTTTGAATTTTTTTCGCCAAACCTGCGTAGCTATCCTGTATGGGCTTTGGTTCTGCTGCACTCAAACGTTTGCGCATCATAGGGGCAAGGTCGGAACTAAGGTCAGCGCTTGCACCTTCGCTTGCCAAAACCAATGCAACGGGGCGCCCCGCTTTTTCAGCTTCAATCAAAAGTTTTTCTGCGTTGGATTTGCGAATATTCCAATTTTGACCTGCGCTCCAAGTATCATCCATAATGATCATCAATGGACCCTTACCGCTCAACTTATTTCCTTGCGCTTTCCAGACAGGTTCGCAAAGCGCAAGGATAACCGCTGCCGCCATTAACAAACGAAGCAGGGTCAACCACCAAGGGCTTTTGGCTGGCGTTTCTTCTTTCTTGGCAATCCCTTCTAAAATGCGTGTCGGCGGAAAAATTTCATGCCTGGGTTTTGGTGGTGTAAGACGCAACAGCCACCAGATCAAAGGCAGAGCCAGTAAGCCAAATAAAAGCAAAGGCGAAGTGAAGGTAAGGCCCAAAATATTCACAATGCCGCCTCACCACTTAACCGCATATGCAATTCAACCAAGGCAACCGATGCCAATTTATCGGTATGATGGACAACATAATTCCAGCCTAACCGTTTGCAGTGTTGGGCAAGGGTGTCTTGTCTGGCTTTGAATATCGTTTGATACTCTGTTGCAATCTTTTCAACGCGCCCAAATGTACTTTTTCTTCCAGTTTCCGGATCAAAAAATTCAGTCCGCCCACTAAATGGAAAATGCTCCTCAGCCGGATCAATGATATGAACTAGCGTTCCATGAACCCCTTGGCGAGCAACGCGATCGATTTCACCAATAGTCACTTCGATGGGTTCAAGAAAATCTGAGATCATCACCAGTTCTGAACGATTGCGTAATTGCCCAAGGGGAGGGAAGGCTAGGCTCTCTTCGGTCTTTGTTACCATTAATTCAGTTGCAATTCTCTCTGCTGCGTTGCGGTTAGAGAGTGCATTCGTAACGCCAGGCCAGCCAACCCGTTCCCCACTTTTTGAAAGAATATCAATTAAGGCCAATGCCAACACCATGGCACGAGATTGTTTTGAAACTTTTACAGTTTCACTCTTGTAAAGCATCGATGCGGATTGATCTGCCCAAACCCAAACCGTGTGGGCAGCTTCCCACTCTTGATCGCGCACAAAGATTGCACTTTCATCGCGCGCTGAGCGTCGCCAATCGATCCGCGCCATACTTTCCCCCTGATCATAGGGGCGAAACTGCCAAAACGTATCCCCAACGCCCCGCTTTCGTCTGCCATGCCAACCACTGGTAATAGAATTTGCAATCCGCTGCGCTTCGATCATTAGATCAGGGATCAGTGCCGCCCTAGCACGAGCCCGCGCCAGCACTTCAAAGTTGGTGTCGGGTGGGGGGGCAGTGCCTATTGAGGTTGGGGAGAGCGCCAAATTCTTTGCCTACATCCAGACCTGTTTCAATTCGTTGATCACCTGACGCACGTTCACACCCTCAGCACGGGCAGTGAAATTAAGTGCCATGCGGTGTTGCAAAACAGGTTCCGCCAACGCCATCACATCATCAACAGAAGGCGCCAAACGACCATCAAGCAGCGCTCGTGCTCGCACCGACAGCATCAAGGCTTGAGAAGCCCTTGGCCCGGGGCCCCAAGCGATGTGCTTGTTGGCGTTTTCGGCATCAGGTCGTGCTGCTCGCACCAGACCCAAAATTGCTTCCACCACAGATTCGCCAACAGGCATCCGCCGCACCAAAGCTTGAATACTGGCCAATTGTTTGGTGTTCAGTGCAGCTTTTGCTTTTGCTTCTTTTGAGCCGGTTGTCTCTAGTAGAATTTGCCGTTCGGCCTCAAGATCGGGGTAGGGGACATCAATTTGCATTAAAAAACGATCGAGCTGTGCTTCAGGAAGGGGATAGGTGCCTTCTTGCTCTAGGGGATTTTGGGTGGCTAGCACATGAAAAGGTGCAGGTAAGTCGTGCCGTTCCCCTGCAATTGTGATGTGATATTCCTGCATCGCCTGCAAAAGCGCTGATTGGGTACGCGGAGAAGCCCGGTTGATTTCATCGGCCATCAGCAATTGAGCAAATATAGGCCCCTTAACAAACCGAAATGAACGTTTGCCCTTTGCATCTTGATCAAGAATTTCTGAACCAAGAATATCGGAGGGCATTAAATCGGGGGTGAATTGAATTCGGCCACTGTCTAGCCCTAAAACGATGCCCAAAGTTTCAACTAATTTTGTTTTCGCTAAGCCAGGCACACCGACCAAAAGCCCGTGGCCACCAGATAGTATTGTCACCAGCGTATTCTCGACGACTTCTTCTTGGCCAAATATTACTCCCCCAATAGCCTTGCGGGCTTTGGCAATTGTAGCAACCGCCGCTTCAGCTTCTTTAATGA
>JAZGFF010000045.1:0-3117 GCA_036479095.1 Rhizobiaceae bacterium
GAAGGTTAAAACCATAAGCCCAATGTCGAACCGGTTGCGATTTCGTTGCCGGTTTTTTTGTATCGAAATAATTTTCGTGTTAAATTTGAGGTCTATCATGCCTATTCGCATCCCCAATAAACTCCCCGCCCGCACGACGCTTGAGGCAGAAGGCGTGATGGTGATGGACGATAAAACGGCGGCGCGTCAGGACATTCGCCCGTTGCATATTGGATTGCTCAATCTCATGCCAAATAAGGTGCGCACCGAGGCACAAATCGCACGGCTGGTTGGGGCAACGCCTTTGCAAATTGAGATGACTTTGGTGCGGATGAGCGGCCATAAGAGTAAGAATACCAATGAAGATCACCTGCTTTCCTTTTATAAAAAGTGGGAGGAGATCAAAGATCAAAAGTTTGATGGATTCATTATTACAGGGGCGCCCATAGAGCTGCTCGATTTTGAAAATGTGAGCTATTGGAAAGAGCTACAAGAAATTTTTGAATGGACCCGCACCAATGTTCATTCCACCTTCAATATTTGCTGGGGAGCCATGGCGGCAGCCTACCATTTTCACGGTATTCCAAAACACGAGTTGCAGGAGAAGGCTTTCGGTGTTTATCGTCACCGGAACTTGAACCCCGCATCCCCCTATCTTGCGGGGTTCTCAGATGATTTTTCTATCCCAGTTTCGCGCTGGACTGAAATGCGCAGTGAAGACATCCGCAAACACGAGGGCTTAGAGCTTCTCATGGAAAGTGATGTGACTGGGCCTTGCCTGATATCGGAGAAAGAAGGCAAACGCCTATATGTCTTCAACCATATTGAATACGATAGCACCTCATTGAAAGAGGAGTATGATAGGGACGTGGCCGCAGGCACAGCCATTGAGGTGCCGCATAACTATTACCCAGCAGACGATCCCGCTATGCCGCCCCAAAACCGATGGCGTAGCCATGCGCATCTGTTGTTTGGTAATTGGATCAACCAAATTTATCAAACCACTGAGTTTGAAAGGGGTAGCATTGGAAAATAACATATTAGCTGTTTTAGCTAAAATAGCTAATATGTGGGGATAGTAACACAACAGTAGTGGGCTAAGGTGTGTTCTAGCTTTATAGTTCCGTCAAGCTACCTGCCTCTTTACAATCGATGGTCGCTCATTAATCCAAATAATCAAGCACCTCCTGGAAGGAGCTAAAGTCTGTGACTACAAAAACCTTCAAGATGAAAGCCACCCAGGCGAAAAACCGTTTTGGTGAATTGCTCGACAATGCTCAAGCCGGGCCCGTGATGATTGAAAAGAACGGGCGAGATGTAGCCGTGTTGCTTTCTAAGCTCGAATATAACCGCTTGCTAAAGGGTGACGTTCTAAAAGCCCAACAAACAGGCACTGAGGATAGTTCTCTAGTTCGCGATCCTGCGCCAGAAATTAAGCAAGCAGCTGCCCCCAAGCCACTTAATAAAACTAAAACCAAAACGAACATAAAAAACCAAAAACCAGCCAGCCCAGAAGTTGCACCCAAGCCTTCCTCGGAGAGTAAAAAGGGACCTTCCAATGTTAAGGCAAAGATCAAAACTAAGGCGGAGGATAAGGGTGAAAAGATTGAACCAACAAATAAACAGGCTGATCAAGTAGATATTCATGCACTGGTGGCAGTATCTCTAGCACGCCATACAAAACAATGGGCCAGTGTTTATCAAGCATTCATGGGGGAGCAATGATGAATTACCTCACCCTTGAAGATGCGATCACAATCCACAATGTCCAGCTTAAAAACTTTGGTGGCAAATCGGGAATACGAGATATCGGTTTAGTAACCGCTGCGGTATTAACCCCACAAAATGGATTTTTTGACGACATCATTGCAGAGGCTGCGGCCATGTGGGTAAACTTCACCGTTAATGGCGGTTTTAAAAGTGGTAATGAAACCACCGGGTTTGCCTGCACAGAAATTTTTCTCGATATCAATGGATATACAATAGAAAGATCAGTCGAAGCCGTTGGCGACTTTATTATATCTTCCTTGAAGTTAGAAACTTTTATCAAGCACGATGTTGAAATCTGGCTCCGAAATTGTGTAACCACAAGATAATTCCATAAACAAACCTACTGATAAGAAGCACCATGTTCACCAATCTTTTTTATGGCCTCAAGGAAGCAAAAGTCCCGATCTCGCTACGAGAATACCTCACCCTATTGGAGGCAATGGAGAAGGGGCTTGCTATGTGGGATGTGGAAGAATTTTATTTCCTCGCCCGCTCTGCCTTGATCAAAGACGAGCGCAACATTGATAAATTCGACCGTGTCTTTTCCGAGGTTTTTAAAGGGTTAGAATCTGTTTCAGGTGTAGAGCAGGTGGATGAGCAAGAAATCCCCGAAGAATGGCTTCGTAAAATGGCTGAAAAACATTTGAGCGAAGAGGAGAAGAAAGAAATCGAAGCCTTAGGCGGCTGGGATAAGCTGATGGAAACTCTACGGGAGAGATTGGCCGAACAAGAAAAGCGCCACCAAGGCGGTTCAAAATGGATAGGCACTGCTGGGACCTCTCCTTTTGGCGCCTATGGGTATAATCCTGAAGGGGTTAGGATTGGCCAAAAACAAGGACGTAACAGCTCGGCAGTGAAGGTTTGGGATAAACGACAATTCAAAAATTTCGATGACAATGTTGAACTTGGAACTCGTAACATCAAGGTGGCTCTTAAAAGATTACGTCGTTGGGCAAGGGAAGGGGAGGCAGATGAGTTTGATCTTCATGGCACTATTCGCGCTACTGCTGAAAACGGTTATCTAGATGTGAAAACCCGCCCAGAGCGGCGAAATGCCGTGAAGCTGTTATTGTTTCTCGATGTTGGTGGCTCAATGGATGGGTATATTCGCACCGTCGAAGAATTGTTTTCTGCTGCTCGCGCTGAATTCAAACATATGGAATATTTCTATTTTCACAATTGCCTCTACGAAGGTGTATGGAAAGACAATGCGCGCCGTTATGGCGAACAGCAAGATACTTGGGATGTCCTGCGTACCTATGGCCCGACCTATAAATGTATTTTTGTCGGCGATGCAGCCATGAGTCCTTATGAGGTGGTCTATCCAGGGGGCGGGGTGGAACACTGGAATCCCGAAAGCGGCGAAAC
>JAZGFF010000046.1:0-3403 GCA_036479095.1 Rhizobiaceae bacterium
TTTTCAAAGTTATTTCATAGGTTTGCTTAGTTTTATTCATCTTTTACTTTCAGAAAAAATCAACGCATCGGTCACCGCCAATGCGTCCCTGTTCTCGATGATATCATGCACGCGGAACAAAGCTATGCCTTTCATACGACCGACCACGCTTGTCGCTGCTGTTGCAATTCCTCGTCCCTCTGGCTCTTGTCCCGTTATGCTCCCTAAAAATCGTTTTCTGGAAGTGCCGATAAGTAATGGTGTCTCTAACGGGTGTAGCTCTGCTAGCCGATTTAATAATTGAAGATTGATCACCAAGTCTTTGCCGAAGCCAAAGCCGGGATCAAGAACAATCTGCTGCCTTGCAACTCCGGCTTTATCGGCAATCTTCAAAGATTTTTTGAGAAAGGCAAACTGGTCATCAATAATATCAGGAAGTACCTGACGCTCTCTGCCTGTATGCATGATCACCAACCCTGCCCCGGTTTCGCTAGCCACACGGGCAATGGCTGGTTCCCGTTGGCAACCCCACACATCGTTGACAATATGGGCACCCGCTCTTATCGCAGCTTTGGCTGTATCCGCCCGATAGGTGTCGATTGAAATCAATAAATCGCTGGTATCGGCCAACATTTCAATCACTGGCAGAACCCTTTTGCGTTCGGTAACGCCATCGATTTCTTCTGCCCCTGGGCGGGTCGATTCGCCGCCAATATCGATGATTGAAGCGCCCTGCTCGCCCATTTCCCGTGCACGAGTTTCGGCCTCCCGTAGGGCGATAAACTTGCCCCCATCCGAAAACGAGTCGGGTGTAACATTCAAAACACCCATGATTTGCGCTTTTGGCCCCAGCTCTAAGCTTCGACCATGAGCCACAGACCATCGTCGTGGTTGAAAAACTTTCTTCATCGGTCGCGGAAACGGTTTGTTATTGGATATCGGCGTTCACGGCCAAACGCACGGCGAGTAATTTTCACCCCTGGAGGTGCCTGCCGGCGCTTATATTCAGCGATATAAAGCAAATGCTCCATCCGCTCGACTGTCTTTCTATCGAATTTATTTTGCTTAACGATCTCATCAATGGTCATTTCATGTTCGATGAGACATTCCAAAATTTTATCGAGTACCGGATAGGGTGGAAGCGAGTCTTGATCTGTCTGCCCATCACGCAATTCCGCAGTTGGTGCTTTATCAATAATGTTTTGCGGGATCACTACGCCTGAAGGGCCAAGGCAATCTGGTGGAAGCTGTTGATTGCGCCAATCTGATAACTCATAGACCTGCATCTTGTAGAGGTCTTTAATTGGGTTGAAGCCGCCATTCATATCACCATAGAGGGTTGCATAGCCTACCGACATTTCAGATTTATTGCCAGTTGTGACCACCATGGAACCAAATTTATTGGAGATGGCCATTAGAATCACCCCGCGCGCACGGCTTTGTAGGTTCTCTTCAGTCACGTCCTCTTTTGTACCAGCAAAAGTTTCCCCTAGGGTGGCTAGGAAGCCCTCGACGGGTTCAGCAATGGGGATAACTTCATAACGAACCCCAAGGGCGCGAGCGCAATCTTCTGCATCTTTCAACGAAATCTTTGATGTGTAGCGGTAGGGCAACATCACACACCGAACGCGCTCTTCTCCCAAAGCATCGACGCTCATTGCAGCAACAATTGCTGAATCGATGCCACCTGAAAGGCCAAGCACAACATTCTTGAAGCCATTCTTGTTCACATAATCCCGCAACCCCAGCACACAGGCACGCCAATCACACTCTTGAGCACTGGCAAGCTTAGCACGCACGCCCGTATCACAAGCCCATCCCTGATCTCCGCGTCGCCATGTTGTGACGGTCACGTTCCCTTCAAATTGGTTCATTTGAATAGGAATTGTCTTGTCCGCATTAACGACAAAGGAGCCACCATCAAAAACCAACTCATCTTGCCCACCCAATTGATTGGCATAAACAATTGGTAAGCCAGATTCGATTACCTGTTTGATGACAACTTGATGGCGCACATCCATTTTATTGCGATAATAAGGAGAGCCATTGGGCACTAATATAATCTCGGCACCACTTTCGGCGAGGGTTTCACAAACATCCTTATCTCCCCATATGTCTTCACATATGGGAAGCCCTAAGCGCACCCCACGAAAATTCACGGGTCCTGGCATCGGGCCTTCCTCAAACACCCGCTTTTCATCAAAGACGCCATAGTTTGGCAAATCGACCTTATGCCGAACGGTTTGTATTTTCCCCTCATCCATAACCGCCATGGAATTATGAAGGCCAGTTATTTTATCTTTCCATGGAACACCAATAATAATGCCGGGGCCACCATCATTGGTTTCCTTGGCCAATTCCTGCGCAGCTTCTTTGCATTTTGCGATGAAGGCGGGTTTAAGAACCAAATCTTCTGGCGAATAACCTGAAAGAAATAGCTCGGTAAACAATATTAAATCAGCCCCTTGTTTAGCTGCGTCCCTACGCGCTTCACGAGCCAAAGAAAGATTGCCTGCAATATCCCCCACCGTCGGGTTTAACTGTGCCAGTGCAATCCGGATAGTTTTATCAATAGTTTTGGTTTTAGCTTTTGTCATACCAGTTATTTAGGGTTTTGGATCATGGGTAGCAATAAGCCTAAGACCGCTTTTGGTAATTATCACTTTGGGCATGTTGGGGAAGCCCATCGGTGATCTCGTAATAGTCGCCTTTATCTTCCACAAAAATATGGCTTTCCATTTCCAAGCCCGGCTCACCATCCAAACTACCAGCAAGCACTGAAGTGGTAGTACTCTCATTTCGCTTCCAAAATAGCGCTGAACCACATTCACCGCAAAAACCACGTTTCGCAGTATCTGATGCTTCGTACCATTTTAAAGACCCAGCATCGATTATCTTCAAATCGGTATCCAACACATTGGTTGCCGCATAGTAGTGCCCAGTTTGTTTGCGGCACTGGCGGCAATGGCAAGCAACGATTGGGCGCACTTTCCCATCAATTGAATAGCGAACATTGCCGCAGTTACATGCGCCAGTGATTTTCATGCCGCAGCTTCTTTTGCTGCCGGCTTTGCAGCTTTGGTTTGTTTCAAACGGTCAGCAACCAAAAAGGCAAGCTCTAAGGATTGGCTGGCGTTTAAGCGTGGGTCGCAATGGGTGTGGTATCTGCTGCCCAAATCTTCATCCGTAACCGCCCGTGCGCCACCCGTACACTCCGTGACATCTTGTCCCGTCATTTCGACATGAACACCACCAGCGATGGTGCCTTCTGCTGCATGGACATCAAAGAAGCTGTTGACCTCGCCCATGATGCGATCGAAGGGACGGGTTTTATAACCGGCGGCTGTAATAGTGTTGCCGTGCATCGGGTCACAGGACCAAATCACTTTCTTGCCTTCACGCTCAACCGCTTGCACAAGAGCTG
>JAZGFF010000047.1:0-10090 GCA_036479095.1 Rhizobiaceae bacterium
GGCTGGCGGATTTCACGGGCCAAGAACAGGCGCGGGCGAACCTTTCGATTTTTATTGAAGCGGCGAAACAGCGCGGCGAAGCTCTCGACCACGTGCTTTTTGTTGGGCCTCCGGGTCTCGGCAAAACCACGCTGGCGCAAATCATGGCGAAGGAATTGGGGGTTAATTTCCGCTCCACCTCTGGCCCCGTTATTGCCAAGGCTGGCGATCTCGCCGCCCTGCTCACCAACCTTGAAGACCGCGATGTTTTGTTCATCGACGAAATCCATCGGCTCAACCCGGCGGTTGAAGAAATCCTTTATCCAGCGATGGAGGACTACCAACTCGATTTGATCATCGGCGAAGGCCCCGCTGCCCGTTCGGTCAAAATTGATCTGGCAAAATTCACCCTCATAGCCGCCACCACCCGCCTTGGGTTGTTGACCACTCCTTTGCGCGACCGCTTCGGAATTCCCGTGCGTCTACAATTTTATACCGTGCCAGAGCTGGAACTCATCGTCACCCGTGGCGCGCGCATTATGGGCATCGGCATTGAAAAAGACGGCTCCCTCGAAATAGCCAAACGCGCACGCGGCACACCGCGTATTGCTGGCCGCCTTATGCGCCGCGTCCGCGACTTCGCCATCGTTGCAGGTAGCGACCGCATCACCCGCGATATCGCCGATAAAGCCCTCCATCAATTGGGGGTGGATGCCATCGGATTAGACGAACTCGACCGCCGCTATCTCGGTGTCATTGGCGTTAATTTCGGTGGCGGCCCGGTGGGCATTGAAACCATTGCGGCTTCTCTTTCCGAACCCCGCGATGCCATTGAAGACATCATCGAGCCCTACCTCATCCAACAGGGTTTCCTCCAACGCACCCCAAGAGGCCGCATCCTAACCCCCCGCGCCTTCGACCACATGGGCTTGGCCGTTCCCGGAGGGTTGGAAACCATGCAGGCAACATTGTTTGAGGAAGGAGGAGGCAACGAGTAAATCTCAAATCTACTTATTGCTTGACTTCGCTATTCAATAGTAGCACTCTCATTAAAGAATAAGGAGTCGTCATGCGAGAAATTAATATATCTACAGAAGTGTTTGCAGCAATTTGGGCCAACAGGGATGACGGTGAAGAGTCAGAAAATGAAATTCTTCAACGCCTACTGCTTCCGAATACGTCCATAAACAAGACAAAAACAGTAAATAGTAGCATAACAACAAATGGTGTGCACGATCACAGGAATGGCGTACATTTTCCGGAAGGGATGCAAATACATCGAGATTATAAAGGTCAGAAGTATACTGCCATCGCAAATTCCGGGCAGTGGTTACGGCAGGATACGCAGCAAAAATTTTCCACTCTCAATCAATTGAATACTTCAATAGCCGCAGGTGTTGAGAATGTTTGGAACGGTAATTGGCGCTTCCTAGAAGAAGACACTACCAAATCTATTGATGTGCTACGCAAACGCGCCCATTCTGTTTGACAGAATGATGAAATTGGTGTATTAAAATGATTATATCTTTCGCCGACAAGGATACAAAAAACCTATTTGAAGATAGACGGGTTAGGAAGTTTCAAGCGTTTGAATCTGCAGCCAGACGAAAACTGGCTATTTTGAATGCCGCAGAAAATCTGCAGGATTTAATGGTCCCGCCTGGAAATAGGCTTGAAGCCTTGAGTGGAAACAGAAAAGGGCAACACTCCATTCGTATCAATAATCAGTGGCGAATTTGTTTTCGCTGGCATTTGAGTCAAACTGAAGATGTGGAGATTGTCGATTATCATTAACGAGTGTAACAATTAAGCGTGGAGCCGATGACTGAAATTCTTGATCCCATTAGTCCTGGAGAAATCATGTTGGAGGAGTTTCTTATTCCTCTGGAAATTGGTCAAAATCAATTGGCTAGGGATATTGATGTCCCCGTCAGCCGAATTGCAGAAATAATTAAGGGCACCCGCGCTATCACACCAGATACGTCCTTACGCTTGTCCATCGCATTTGGCACTACACCCGAGTTCTGGTTAAACTTGCAGAACACGTATGATCTACGCAAATTACGGCGAACCACTTGGCAGAAAATACAACCAAAAATCAAAAGATACGTGGCCTAATGCTCTCCCCTTTTTCCGGAACTCTCCATGCCGATTCCCATACCCTTGTTGAGCGGGTTTATTTCGAGCACACCGATTTTTCGGGCATCGTTTATCACGGTCGCTATCTTGATTTTCTTGAGCATGGCCGCTCCAATTATGTGCGCCTGCTCGATATTCATCACCAAGACTTAATGGATGGAAAATACGGAGAACCGATCGCCTTTGCCGTACGCCACATGGAAATAGATTTCAAAGCTGCCGCAAGGATTGATGATATTTTGACCATTGAAACCCAGCGCGGCACCCTTAAAGGCATGCGGCTAACCTTTAAGCAGGTGATAAAACGCCAAGAACAGATCATGCTTGAGGCGGTTGTAACCGTTGTTTTAGTGACCCCTAAGGGCAAGCCCCGCCGTTTCCCAAAGGCCCTTATTGCAAAACTGGGCGTCGCATAAATCTTAACACCTCATTAACCATAAATGCTCCACATTGGGCGTATAGGAAGTAGGTTTTACAATTGCCACCAATTGACCACTGGAAGGCCATTCTTTCACCCTATTTAACCGTAAACCAGTAATGACATTGAAGGATAGATTTACGGACATTTCAAAAGTGATCGTGCCAGCTGTGTACCTTCACCCATCTATTATTTCGGGAAAGCCCAAATGAAATTTATTGCCAAACTCACGGCAACTGCCCTCACAAGCCTCACGGTTTCAGCTCCTGCCCTTGCACAAGAAGTTGCCCGTGAAGGGCTTGCCGCACCAACCGTCGACACCTCATTGCTGCATCTTTTCATTGAAGCTTCCCCCGTTGTTCAAGCGGTGATGATTGGCCTACTAGTGGCATCCGTTTGGTGCTGGGCGATTATCGTCGATAAATCGCTCCTGTTTGCCCGCACAAAAAAACAACTGGACCAATTTGAACAAATATTTTGGTCCGGCCAAAGCTTGGAAGAATTATACCGCACCATGAGCGATCGCCCGACCAGCGGCATGGGCGCCCTATTCGTTGCAGCCATGGGAGAGTGGAAACGTTCATTTGAACGCAACGCCCGTTCTCCAATTGGTTTACAAACGCGAATTGATAAGGTCTTAGATGTCTCCCTTTCGCGTGAAATGGAGCGGTTGGAACGCCGCTTGTTGTTTCTCGCCACCCTTGGTTCTTCCGCTCCTTTTGTTGGTTTGTTTGGTACGGTTGTCGGGATCATGACTTCCTTCCAAGCGATTGCTGGCTCAAAATCCACCAACTTGGCTGTAGTTGCCCCCGGTATCGCAGAAGCATTGCTGGCCACGGCCTTGGGATTGCTTGCCGCTATTCCTGCGGTGATCGCCTATAACAAGCTCTCAGCAGATGCCGGAAAAATTAACACACGGCTCGAAGGTTTTGCCGATGAGTTCTCGGCCATACTTTCGCGGCAAATTGATGAGAAAAACGGAACGCAGTAAAATCTTCCGCAAACTTAACGGATAAAATAGATGGCAATGTCAGTAGGCAGCAGTGGTATTTCAGGCGGGCGTCGCCGGCGCAGTAAACGCCACGCACCGATGAGCGAAATCAACGTCACTCCATTTGTGGATGTGATGCTTGTACTGCTGATCATATTTATGGTCGCAGCTCCCCTACTCACCGTTGGCGTGCCAATTGATCTACCAGAAACCCAAGCAAAACAGTTAAATTCCGAAACCCAACCAATCGCTATTTCAATCCGCGAAGGTGGTCAAATTTTTCTTCAAGAAACTGAAATCAGCATCGAAGAATTAATTCCAAAGCTAAAAGCAATTGCCAAAAACGGTTATCAAGAACGGCTCTATGTACGTGGTGATAAACTCACAGATTACGGTACGGTGATGAAAATCATGGGTGCCTTGAACCAAGCTGGTTATAAAAAAATTGGTCTTGTCACCCTCCAAGAGCAAACAAAATAACATGAAGGCAGGCATCGCATCATCTATGATTGCTCACATAGCGGTGCTCACCTGGGGCATGGTTTCCCTTGCCTCACCGCCACCTCTTAGAGCTCCCGATGTTGAAGCCCTGCCGATTGACATTATTCCGATTGAATCAATCACCAAAACGATCAAAGGCGACAAAAAGGCCGACCCAGCGAAAAAACCTGCGCCGAAAAAAACAAAATTGCCGCCAAAGATCAAACAGGCCGTTAATATTGGCGACACTAAAAATGACACAAAAGCCAAAGCTCCAAAGGTACAAAAAACTCCGCCGGTTGAAAAAACCGAAGCCCCAGTACCCGTAGAGCGACCCGCCCCGCAAAAGAAAAGCACACCGGTACCAACACCCAAGCTAGCGCCAAAACCAAAAACCGATATCGCTATGTTGTTAAAAAAATCTGAAGCCTTGGAGCCCGACAAACCTGCTGAAGAAGCTTTTAAAAAACTACCGCAAACAGTCGCCGCGCCGAAACAGCGACCAACCAAACCTAAGCCAGAGACTGCCCAGACAACCAAGCGTAAAGAAGTAAAAAAAGTAACCAGCAAGAAAACGAAAAAGACCAAAAAGAAAAGTGACGCCACCAAAAAGGCTGTCGTGAATAAAACAAAATCCAGTTCTGGTGGTGCCAAGCGCTCGAAGAAAAAAACAGCCTTAGGGGCAAAAAAATCCAACAACTCCACCAAACTGGCGCAAAGCGAAATCGATGCTTTACGCGGCAGGTTAGAAGGTTGCTGGAGTGTCGGTGATCTCACCGGTCATCCTGATGCTGATAAAATGCGAGCCAAGGTAACATTTAAACTCACCCGTGCTGGCACCATTGATGGCCGCGTGAAAGTAAAGGTTAGTGTATCTGATCGTGGCACAAAGGCCACCTTAGCCGTTCGCGTTCGAGCAGCGGTAACTGAATGTGCCCCTTATGAATTACCAAAAGAAAAATATGAAACATGGCGCGATGTGGTGGTAAACTTCTCCCTGCGTGACATGCTTTAGGAAAGACAACAGGAAAAAATAAAATGAAAAAGATACTAACGACAAAATTTGTCACCGCCCTCACAACCCTATTCCTTAGTCTTGTTTTGCTTGTCTCCGCAGTGCATGCACGAGTTGAGATTGATGTCACCAAAGGCAATGTGGAGCCTCTCCCCATTGCCCTTCCCTTCTTTCTTGGGCAATCAGAAATTGGCCGCAAGATCACTGCAGTAATCGAAGCAGACCTTCGCCGCTCAGGCCTCTTCGCCCCCATTGATCGCGCTGCTTTTATTGAAAAAATTTCAAATTCTAATGCCAGCCCAAACTTTCCTAGCTGGACAGCGATCAAAGCACAGGCATTGGTCACGGGTCAGGTTGTCAGCGAAGGTGGCGGTAATTTCCGCACTGAATTTCGCCTCTGGGACACCTATGGCGCTGAGCAAATTCAAGGGCAACAATATTCAACCAACCCAAATAATGTCCGCCGTGTTGGCCACATCATTGCCGATGCAATATACAAAGCCCTAACAGGAGAAAGTGGATATTTTGATACTCGTATTGTTTATGTTGCGGAAACCGGGCCTAAAAATAAACGGGTTAAACGGCTTGCCATTATGGATCAAGATGGCTTCAACAACCGTTTCTTAACCAGCGGCAAAGACCTTGTTTTAACACCACGCTTTTCTCCATCGCGTCAAGAAGTCACTTATATGTCTTTCGCTGGTAATCGACCACGGGTGTATCTCCTACAAATCGAAACAGGGCAACGGGAAGTTGTGGGCAATTTCCCTAATATGACCTTCAGCCCGCGTTTTTCTCCCGATGGACAGCGCATCATCATGAGCCTTCAGCAGGATGGAAATGCCAACATTTTCACCATGGATTTACGTTCTCGCAACACCACTCGACTAACCAACACAACTGCAATCGACACCTCCCCTTCCTACTCCCCAGATAGCCGTCGTATTGTTTTTGAATCAGACCGAGGTGGCCGCCAACAGCTTTACGTGATGGGAGCCAATGGTGCATCCATCCAGCGCATTTCATTTGGAACGGGCAGTTATTCTACCCCCGTATGGTCACCCCGTGGTGATTTGATTGCATTCACAAAACGCTCTGGCGGAAAGTTCCTAATCGGCGTTATGCGCCCCGATGGTAAGGGCGAGCGCATCTTGACCGAAGGCTATCATAATGAGGGGCCAACTTGGGCACCCAATGGCCGAACCCTTATGTTTTTTCGTGAAACTGCCGGAGCAAGTGGCGGTCCAAAACTATACACAATTGATTTAACTGGCCGAAATGAACGCCAAGTAAAAACCAGATCATTTGCCTCAGACCCAGCTTGGTCGCCCCTACTGGACTAGGACAAGCCCTTAATCACCCGCCTCAATGGCGGCAATTAAATTTGCCATATCAGGGGGCGGATCAGCGCTGAATGTTACCGTTTCTCCCGTGGTAGGATGGCGAAAACCTAAAGTACGCGCATGCAAGCCTTGGCGTTTAAAATCAGAGAACTGTGCTTGCGCAGCTTCTGGTAACCTCACTCCCCGATTGGCGTATTGCTTACCGTATTCTGGATCCCCAAGTAACGGATTACCGATATGGGTCAAATGCACGCGAATTTGGTGCGTTCGTCCCGTTTCCAAACGGCACTCAATCAGTGAAGCCAATGCCTCCTTCTTACCCATTGGGTCATCAAAGCGTTTCAATACCCGATAATGGGTAATCGCCTCTTTCGCATCAACCCGGTCTTCATCTACCACCGCTCGCTGTAAACGCTTGGTTGGATGGCGCCCAAGGTGGGTTTCAATCGTGCCTTTCATGCGTGGAGGAATCCCCCAAGCCAAGGCCCAGTAGGAACGCTCTAATGGCCCTGTACGGCCATGGTCAGCAAATTGCTCTTGCAAATTGACATGGGCACGATAACTTTTGGCCACCACCATCACACCGCTTGTGTCCTTATCAAGACGATGGACAATCCCTGGCCGCTTCACCCCGCCAATACCAGACAAACTTTCCTTACAATGATGCAAAAGAGCATTCACTAAAGTTCCTGACCAGTTCCCAGGAGCCGGATGAACTACCATCCCTGCCGGTTTGTTGATCACAATTAAATCAGCATCTTCATGCAGGATATCGAGTGGAATAGGCTCGGGCTGGGGGGTCGCCTCTTCAGGAGCTGGCATGGCGAAACGAACGACATCACCAACCGAGATTTTCGTGCTCGTACCTTTAGGGATCAGCCCATTAATCGTGACAAATCCCTTCCGAACAAGCGCTTGAACCCGCGCCCGAGATATATCATCAGAAGAATTGGCAGAAATAAATAAATCAACCCGCTTCCCTGCCCAAGAATGGGGCACGATCAGCACTTCCATTTCAGAAATTTCCGTCTCCGAATTACAATCAGGGGCTTTCTTTCCGTCCCCACTGGGGCTATCACCCTCACCCATACCAATAAACCTTACCCATAATTACGATTGAACCAATAATGACGAACCCCATACCCAAAACAGACCAAGACGAACCACTCGATCCTGCAGTCGAGGCGATACGCGTAAAACTTGTGCGGCTGTTAATGGTCTCAGGTGGTATCATGATGTTGGGGTTTATGGCTGTGTTCCTAGCCGTTGTCTATAAGTGGAATCGCAAACCCTCAACCCAGCCAAGCGCAAATCTTGAAATCAAAGCGACAAGCACACTTACCATACCCAAGGGAGCAACCCTCCTCTCAACAACTGCGAATGACAAAGGCTTAATTTTAACATTGAAACTCTCCAACGGTTCGGTCTTGATCCAACGTCACGATAGCCACGGTAAGTTGATAACAAAATTTTCCGTTATCGAAGAGTAAACCAGTATTCCCTATCTTCCCAACATCAAACATCGGGAGTTGAAGAATGAACTACGACCCAAATAAAGTTTATATAAAAGCTACTTTGGTATTGGTAGATGGCACTAAACTGGAAGGCGAAGTTATTCTCGCCCAAGGTGGTGTGCTAGAGCGTACCTTGAACAATAGCGATGCCAAGGTCATCGTCTTCCGTGATGAAAGCAGCGAGCGTTTCATCACAAAATCCTACATCGTCGAAGCAATTGAACAAAAGTCTTAAGCAATTAGCCAGCTGGCATTGCTTTCTCGATCATTTTTGCCCAATAGCTTGATCCAACAGGAATAGCCTCATCATTGAAGTCATATTCTTCGTGATGAAGCCCTGCCGTATCCCCATTACCCATGAAAATAAAAGCGCCCGGGCGTTCTTCTAACATGAAGGAGAAGTCTTCCCCGCCCATGACCGGCAGTTGCTCGACATTAACTCGGCTGTCACCAACAATTTCCCTTGCTACTTCAGCAGCAAAATTTGTTTGTGCTGGATGATTGCTTGTCACCGGGTATCCCTCGGTAATATCAATCACAACTTCTGCATTGTAGGCAGAAGCAATACCCTCAAGAGTTTCCCTCATTCGCTTCACGACCAGTTTACGAACTTCACCATCTAAGGTGCGAATGGTGCCATAAAAAGTTACTTCTTGCGGGATTACATTATGCGCCTTGCCGCCATGGATCGCGGTGACAGTCAGAACTGCTGAACTCAAGGGATCAACATTGCGCGAAGCTATTGTCTGTAAAGCCTGAACCATCTGGGTCGCAATAATAATCGGGTCATTCCCTTGATGCGGCATTGCAGCGTGGGCACCCAAGCCTTTGACCGTGATGTTGAACTCATCTGTGCCAGCCATAATCGGCCCCGAACGAATAGAAAATTCACCAATCGGTAGCCCAGGCATGTTGTGCAAGCCGTAGACTTCTTGAATTCCGAATTTATCCATCATCCCGTCATCACACATGGCTTTGCCGCCGGCCCCACCTTCTTCTGCCGGTTGAAAAATCACCACCGCGGTTCCATCAAAATTCCGCGTTTCAGCCAAATATTTTGCAGCACCTAGCAGCATTGCCGTATGGCCATCGTGACCACAGGCATGCATTTTACCATCGTATTTTGATTTATGAGGAGAATCGTTTTTCTCTTTAATAGGGAGCGCATCCATATCCGCGCGCATTCCAATCACCTTACCAGAATCAGATTTACGTCCCTTAATCACCGCCACAACACCCGTACGGCCAACCCCTGTGACAATCTCATCGACGCCAAATTCGCGTAGCTTTTCTTCAACCAACGCCGCAGTCTCTTCAACATCGTAAAGTAGCCCTGGGTGTTGGTGAATAGTTTTACGCCATTCCGTGATTTCATTATGAAAGTCTGAAATTCTATTATTAACAGCCATTGTTGCACTCTGGTTGGATAAATTATGCATGAAAGATGCGGCTAAACACTTATCTTTGCAAGCCATATCAATCTATTTCTTGTGTGCTAAGACCAAGTAGAGATCGTCGTTTATCAATTATTACAGATATTTCATCAAATTTTTCGATTTAATCGTAATTAGACGATGAAAAGCCATAATTTGTTCCTATATACAATTATAGGGACAAGCGAGACATCGGTTTCGCCACCATAAAGTCCGATTTACATTAAGATCGGCAGATGTAGGAGAGGATATCAACATGGCCAATACGCTTCCAACAATTTCAGCCAGTGGTAACGGTATGCAACGTTACATGGAGGAAATTCGTAAGTTTCCCATGCTACAGCCGCAAGAAGAATACATGCTCGGTAAACGTTATGCGGAACATGATGATACCGATGCTGCCCATAAATTGGTGACTAGCCATCTGCGCCTTGTTGCAAAAATTGCCATGGGTTACCGTGGTTATGGCCTGCCGATCGGTGAGGTTATCTCTGAAGGAAATGTCGGTTTGATGCAGGCGGTCAAGAAATTTGACCCTGAGCGCGGTTTCCGTCTTGCCACCTATGCAATGTGGTGGATCAAAGCTTCCATTCAAGAATACGTGCTGCGCTCTTGGAGCCTTGTGAAAATGGGCACCACGGCTAATCAAAAAAGACTGTTCTTCAATCTACGGAAATTGAAAGGCAAGTTAAACGCCCTTGAAGGTGGCGATTTGAAACAAGAAAATGTTGAGAAAATCGCAAAAACCTTAGGCGTCTCAGAAGCAGAAGTGCGTTCT
>JAZGFF010000048.1:0-7161 GCA_036479095.1 Rhizobiaceae bacterium
GGATGGTTTGTTTAGGCCACTGAAACGCACGAGTGAACCTAAGCTGGCTGGAAAAATTTCAACTCGCATTTGGGAAAAATGGCAACAATCAGGTAGCAAATCGATTGATTTGTTGACCCATTGGGCGCGGCAGGCGAGCGGTGATAATCGGTTCGCTCAAGCCCTTGATTTGTTAGATCAAGTTATCCTATTAAGGCCAAAATATGCTGAGGGGTATAATCAACGGGCTACGGTGCAATACCAAATGCAAAATTTTGTAAAATCTATTGCAGATATTGAACGGACTTTAGCCCTTGAGCCACGTCATTATGGCGCCATTTCTGGCCTTGCCTCCATATTTGAGCGGTTAGGTCAAAAAAGTAAGGCTTTGGCGAGTTGGCATCGTGTGCTGGAAATATATCCAGCCATGCGCAGTGCTCAAGGCGCTGTAATTCGATTGGAAGAAGAGTTGGCGGGAAGTGGCATATGAAAATATTAGCATTTGTATTTGCAATTATATTGGTTGTTTTGTTGGGTTTTTTTATTTGGACGAGTTTACAAATCTCGTTGATCGAGAAAAAATTTCCACCGGTTGGGAATATAGTGAAGCTTGCCGGGGCAAAGTTCCATTATGTTGACGTCCTTGATAAAACGAACAAAATAGCCCCGGTTATCTTTGTTCATGGTGCCAGCGGTAATCTTAAGGACCAGCAGGAAGCATTTATCGATGCCTTGAAGGGCAAGGCTCGTTTATTGTTCATCGATCGACCTGGCTATGGCTATTCGGAACGCGCGGATGCCGATACCCCTGCAAAACAAGCCACTCAATTTAAGTTGTTATTGGATAATTTGAAAATTGAGAAAGTCGTGTTGGTTGGACATTCCCTTGGCAGCGCTTCTGTGGCTGCGTTTGCCGTGCTTTATCCTGATCGGGTAAAGGGTTTGGTATTCCTATCTCCAGCAACCCACCCCTGGCCGGGGGGGGTTCGATGGTATTACAAATTAGCATCGATGCCATTGTTGGGGACGCTATTTACAGAAACGTTGGCTTTGCCGATTGGACAGCTTTCGTTAGAAGGTGGAATTAAAAGTGTGTTTGATCCGCAAGAGCCCGTAAAAAATTACACGACTCGCACCGCCATCCCGCTCATCCTTCGGCCTGCATCCTTTCGATATAATGCTCATGATGTTGCAACCTTAAATCAGTTTGTGACAAAATTTTCTCCTCGATACAAAGAAATAAAAGCGCCGACAGTGATCATCACTGGCGATAAGGACGATATAGTTTTACCGTCTATCCATTCGATCGGTTTGGAGCGCGATATCGAAGGGGCAGAGCTCATCGTATTGCCAAATATGGGACATAAGCCTGATTTTATGGCAACCGATAAGGTCGTTGAGGTGATTTTGAAACTGGGTAAGAACTAGGGTCATGACCCTAGTAAATTTGTTCTTAAACACCGATCTGGTGGACACTACCTTTGCCTTCATCATCAATGCTAGCGATCCGCAACATATTGGTTGAACCTGGAACGCTGAGCGGTACACCTACCGATATAATGATTTGATCTCCGGCTTTGGCTAACCCTTCCTCGAAGGCAATGCGGCAAGCCATGTCGACCATATCGTCGAGGTCTGCCATATTTGGCGTGATGACTGTTTTCATACCCCAGGTAAGCGCCAGCCGCCGAGCTGTTTCAGGGATAGGTGATAGGGCAAGAATTGGTTTTGGCGGACGCACGCGGGCTGCACGGGTGCCAGTTGAACCAGAAGCCGTGAAACATACAATTGCCGCCAAATCTAAGGTTTCGGCAATTTCTGCGGCTGCAAATGAAATTGCATCGGCGGAGGTGGGAATCGCATCAGGCCGTTGGCTGGCTATTGTTCGTAGGTAGCCTTTATCCTTCTCGATGGATTCAGCAATAGAGTTCATCGTTGCGACTGATTCGAAAGGGTAGTCTCCAGCAGCTGATTCAGCAGAAAGCATTACTGCATCAGCTCCTTCATAAACTGCATTAGCAACATCAGAAACTTCAGCTCGGGTTGGTACCGGAGAGTTGATCATGGATTCTAGCATTTGGGTTGCTACAACAACTGGAGTGCCAGCTTGACGGCATTTGCGGATCATCTTCTTTTGGATTGATGGAACCAATTCGAGCGGCATTTCGACGCCTAAATCACCACGGGCAACCATGATTGCATCCGCAACCTTAATAATTTCGTCTAGTCTTTGCACGGCTTGCGGTTTTTCTATTTTTGCAAGAATTCCTACTTTGCCATTACAAATTTTGGTGGGTTCTTCTAAATCCTCAGGGCGTTGGATAAAGGAGAGGGCAATCCAATCAATTTCTTCTTTCAAGGCAGCTTTTAGATCAGCTCGGTCTTTATCGGTTAAAACGCCATCTGTCAGTTCAGAATCTGGCAGATTGACGCCTTTTTTATCGGCCAACCAAATGCCTGACATGACTTCGACTTTGGCCCAACCATCACCAGTTTCAATCACTTTGAGGTTTACTTTGCCATCGTTTACCAAAAGGCGGTGGCCTGGTTCCATGGCTTTAAGAATTTCAGGGTGAGGAAGTTGAACTCTTTCATTATTTCCTGGTGTTGGATCACTATCGAGCGTGATTGTATCACCGGAGGAAATATCAATTTCACCATTCTCGAACGTTCCTAGTCTATGTTTGGGGCCTTGCAAATCAACCATGATCCCAATTGGGTAATCGAGTTCTTTTTCAACATTTCTGATTGCTGAAACGGTGGTGCGCATCAAATCGTGGCTCGCATGGCTCATGTTGATGCGAAAAACGTCAGCACCAGCGATGGCAAGTTGTTTGATTTTATTTTGGGTGTTTGAGGCAGGGCCAAGGGTGGCAACAATTTTCACTCTTCGATTGCGGTTCATTTCGATTTTGCATCTTTCTTAGTTTTGCTGGCTTCGGTAAGTCGAACCTGCCAGTTTTTTTGATCTCTAGTGTCGACCTCAAAAAAACCCGCCCGTTCAAAACCTCGGCTAAAACAATCTTTGAGGCCGTCAATTTTGTATTGTTTACTTGAGGTGCACATGAAGATTGGGCCGCGCCAACGCCCGCCCGTCTCCACATCTTCTGCGTGTAGATAGAAGTAACGGGAGTTCAAATCGCCCTCAATAAGACTGGTGCAAACCTTGGCGGGGATGTGCCACCAGCCTTCTGTTTTCCAACCAGCTTTCAGGCGATAGCCAAGGGATACGCCCACCTTGGAAGAGGTGTTGTTGCAAACTTTCAAATCTGCATGGGCAACCGTGGGACTTGCGCTGACACCTACGGTGATCAACAAGCTAAGAGTGCAAACGGTGATACAACCAGAGATCGGTTTTTTAAAACGATTGAAATTGGATAAATTGATGCGATTCATGTGTTGTCTTTTTGCCTGTTCATGGGCGAGTGTCAACGCGTTTGCTGTGTTTGCCGCGTTTACTGGCTCTGCTGCCGTGATCTAGGCGGTTTTATGATGGTTTTTTTATGTTTTGGGCAGCGACCCAAATACCGGCAAGAATAAATGCTCCACCAAGGATTTCAGGGCCACGCAACTGTTCGTTGAATATCAGCCACCCAAAAACTGCGGCGGCAAGGGCTTCAATGAAAATAACCAGAGAAGAAAAACTGGCGGTGAGAGAGCCAAGGGCAAGGGTGAGCAGGCCCTGACCACCAGCATGGGAAATAATTCCAAGGGCAAATAATGCAGCAATCCCTGTCATGGTGGTCGGCCACAGGCTTTCCCCTGCAACCAAGGCTATGAATAGCAACACTGCTGCGGTGATCAAGGTGCTCATAAAGGTCAAGGCTCCCGGCCCATGGCTACGCCGAGCAACACGGATTGCGAGAAAATAAAGCCCAAAGAAAACTGATGTAATCAACCCATATAAATCACCAACCAACCGCTCAGGAGCAAAAGTGAAGCTTGAGCCGATCAACAAGGCAGCGCCAAAAAGACAGGCAAATAGGCCAAGATAGGTGTTTCGGCTCACTTTTTCACCGATGAACAAGCCAGAAAACAATGCTACCCATACAGGTGCTAAACAGGACATCAGGGTTGCATTGGCAATTGTCGTATTCAAAATTGCCAGATGCCAAAAGGTCAGATCGCCAGCAAACAAAAGGCCGCTTAACACTATCGCCCCGTTGAAGGCGATAATCTGGCGTAGAGGCTTGTTGTCCCTGCGGGATTCAATCCACATCCAAAGGAACAAAACTGGTAGTGCCAATGCCACTCGCCAAAAGGCACTAGAAAAGGAAGCAATTTCAGAAAAGCGAACAAAAACGGGGGAAACTCCCATTGCAATCGCGCCTATTACAAGAGCTATAAATGCCAACGAGAAAGGGAGGGGGGGCTTGTGATTTGTCATTACAAACTTTGCATTCCTGGTTAGAAAGCCTTCACCCCTACTGGCGATAAGTGCAATGGTAAGCATTGTACGAATATGTTGTATATGACAAGGCGCTGTCGATGAGCCTTCTGGTTCAACCTTTGAAATCACCGAAGGGGAGCTGATTTGTGGCTCATAATTATTGGCGTAGCACAGACGAGTGGGAAGGCCGCTTGTCAGCACTGCTAAGGAAAGCTAATCAATTAACAGAAATGCTTGAAATCAAACACTATAGCTCCCGCACAAATGGGGCGCGAATGAAGGTGATCATTATGGATGACAAAACACAAATAGAACTAGAGGCTGCTGCATTTAGACGGATGCTTTCGCATTTTCAAAAACGCACTGATGTACAAAACATTGATTTGATGAATCTTTCTGGATTCTGCCGCAACTGCCTTTCCCGCTGGTATCTTGAGGCGGCAACTGAAAAAGGTGTTGAGATGGATAAGGATGCAGCCCGTGAGCATGTTTACGGCATGCCCTATTTTGAGTGGAAAGACCAGTATCAAACAGAAGCCACGGAACAGCAAAAGGCTGATTTTAAAGTGAATTTTGCCGAGTCGGATTAGCAACAAAGTAAAATCTCTGAATAGGCTTATAACAAGGTTGCTCCCAAGTGTGCTTTGTGGTGAGAGAACGCTTTAATAGATTGAGGATAATTTAATGGCAGATACATCCGTTGCCCGTGACCAATTGCGCTCTATCGTTGAGCGTATTGAGCGGCTTGAAGAAGAGAAAAAAGCAACCGCTGACGATATCAAAGAAGTTTATGGTGAGGCAAAAGCCAATGGCTTTGATACGAAAACACTGCGCACAGTAGTGCGTTTGCGCAAGGTAGAAGCGACTGAGCGAGCAGAGCAAGAAATGATGCTTGATCTGTATCTCAGCGCACTTGGTATGCTGCCAGACGTGGGTGTCGATGAACCCGGTGCGGGCGCTTCTCCCACCCCTGATGGGGATGGCGAGTAGGTTATTCAGCCAACACAATGCCTTCGCGGCGAGGGTCGGCTCCGCCTTCGAGGTGGTCTGGCTTGATGGCTATGCCGTGCAGGCCTGAGTTCAAATCCAGCACTCTTACCGTATAGCCTAGGGCTTCAAGCTCAGGTTTGAGGGCTTCTGCTTGGGTTCCTGCTTCAAGATCATAGGTGCCAAAGCGGTTGACCAAGTGGGGAAGAGAAATTGCCTTTTGAATGTCCATTTCCCAATCCAGATGGGCGATAATTGTTTTGGCGACGTAGCCAATAATACGGCTGCCTCCTGGGGAGCCGATGATGAGAACTGGCTTTTTATTTTTTAGAACAATGGTTGGTGCCATGGAGGAACGGGGGCGCTTTCCCGGCTCAATGCGGTTGGCTATCGGATAACCGTCCCGATGGGTACGGAAAGAGAAATCTGTCAATTCATTGTTGAGTAAAAAACCGCCAACCATGAGGCGGGAACCAAAACCATTCTCTATGGTCGAGGTCATGGATACTGCATTACCGTCTTGATCAACAATTGAAAAATGGGTGGTGGAGGGAAGCTCAATGGCTTCGTCATCCGCTTGTAATTGAGCATGATCCCATTCTGGTTTGCCTGGAGCAATCGTTTCTAGTGCTTTATCGGCCTGCAGTAGAGACGACCGTGTTCGTAGATAACTGGGTTTAAGAAGCCCTTTTGTCGGCATGGGTACGTAATCACTGTCTGCCATGTAGCGACCACGATCGGCAAACGCCAGGCGCGAGGCATCTCCGATGAGCCGCCAACTGGTGGGGCTTTTGGGGCCGAGAGATTTTAGATCAAAGGGCTGCAACATACCCAGAATTTGACCAACGGTCAGGGCGCCCGAAGAAGGTGGCCCCATGCCGCAAACTTGATGGGAGCGATAGGTACCGCAAACTGGTGGCCGTTGTTTGATGCGATAGGAAGATAAATCTGTACTGGATAGTACGCCAGAATTAGGAATGAATTCACGGACGGTGGCAACAATGGATTTGGCTATGGAGCCATGATAAAAAGGTTTTACAGAGTTTGAATCATGAAGGGAGCGTAAGGTGTTTGCATAGTCGTTATTTTGCAGCAGCTGCCCTTGCATGATTGGCGTGCTGTTTGGCAGAAAATAAGCAGCAGTTGCAGGATGGTAGGAGAGGGTTTTCGCATTTTTTTTCACCAAGGCTGCAAGGCGCTGGGAAACGATAAAGCCGCGCTCACTCATTAACAAAGCTGGCATGATTAGTTTTTGCCAAGGGGTTGCGCCCCATCTAGTGTGCATTTCCCAGAGCAATGCTGGGGTGCCGGGCGTGCCAACAGAACGACCACCGACAACCGCATCGAAGAATTTCAACGGTTCGCCCTTTTGATTTTGAAACAATTGCGGGGTTGCCGCTAAGGGTGCTGTTTCGCGGCCATCTAGGGTGACGATTTCCTTAGTCTTTGCATCAAAATAGACAAGGAATGCTCCACCACCCAACCCTGAGGATTGAGGTTCGACGAGACCAAGGACAAATTGAGCAGTAATTGCCGCATCAATAGCGTTGCCCCCGCCTTTTAAGATCATTCTTGCCGCGAGGGCAGCATGAGGATTGGCAATGGAAACCATCCACTTTTTACCCGACACCGGTTTGCCGTTATTTTTAACAGTCACAGCGGTTGTGATTTCTGGGGCAATTGCGTCGGTGGCTGTTTGTGAAAAGGCAGGGTTTACCGTCAACTGCATTATCGCGAGTGTGGTGGCGATCGGTACTCCTAGCTTGAACGGTGGCATGAGGATGATCCTTGGCTGCTGGGTTGGT
>JAZGFF010000049.1:0-5353 GCA_036479095.1 Rhizobiaceae bacterium
GAACAGGAAAAAGGGTGAACGATGCCAGTTGTTCCCAAAATGGAAATACCATCGACGATTCCCAAACGTGGATTCCAAGTTTGTTTAGCGATGTTCTCGCCATCTGGAACGCTGATGGTGATCTGAACGTCGGGGGATATGTTATTTTCCTGACAAATTTGCCAAACCACTTCCTGCATCATCTTGCGCGGTATGGGGTTTATTGCGGGTTGACCAATGGATAGGGGAAGGCCGGCTTTGGTGACAGTGCCCACACCTTCACCCGCTTTGAAGAGGATGCCTTTGCCTTTCGCTAACAAGGAGACTTCGGCAATGATGGTTGCTCCGTGGGTTACATCTGGATCATCGCCCGCGTCCTTAACGATGCCAGCCATGGCTTTATGAGAACTCAGTTTTTCAAGACAAAGGGAAAAATCAGGGGTTTCACCTTTTGGTAGGGTGATTGAGACTGGATCGGGGAACACTCCGTTGAGCAATGCTGTTAGAGCTGCTTTTGTTGCGGCGGTTGCGCAAGCACCCGTCGTCCAGCCACGGCGTAATTGGGTGTTCGGTTTGTTATTTCGTGCAACATTCATCACATGCTTATAGGCGACATTTTCTGGACGTAAAAGCACTGGTTTTATTTGAATTGATGCGCCATATATTGCCTATGAAAATGCCAATGATAGATATGCCAAAATTTGAAGCTGGTTGGGTATGGCTGGTGGGGGCAGGGCCTGGTGATCCGGGACTGTTGACCCTCCATGCCCTCCATGCCCTTCAACAGGCAGATGTGGTGGTTTATGATGCGTTAGTGAATGAAGACATACTGGCATTGGCTCCTAAAAATGCGGTGATGGAATACGCGGGGAAGCGTGGCGGCAAACCATCTTTAAAACAACGGGACATTTCTTTGAAATTGGTGGCATTGGCAAAAGCTGGAAAGCGGGTATGCCGTTTGAAAGGCGGCGACCCATTTGTGTTTGGGCGGGGCGGTGAAGAAGCGCTTACCTTAGTAGAACATGGAATTTCTTTTCGGATTGTCCCTGGAATTTCTGCCGGTATCGGTGGGCTTGCCTATGCTGGTATTCCTGTCACCCACCGCGAAATAAACCAAAATGTCACTTTTCTTACTGGCCATGATGCGGGCGGTATTGTGCCTGATGCGATCGATTGGGAAAGCATTGCAAAGGGCTCGCCCGTACTGGTGATGTATATGGCAATGAAACATGCGCACTCCATTGCAAAAAAATTGATTGAAGTGGGACGGGGGACTGATGAGCCCATCGCATTTGTCTGTAATGCCACCACAAAGGACATGAAAGTATATGAGACCACCCTTGGAAATATTGGTGATTTAACCAAACTTGGTTTGGTGCCGCCCGCGATTGTTGTGCTTGGAGAAGTCGTACGGCTACGTTCGGCGCTTGATTGGTTGGGGGCGCTCGAAGGGCGCGTTTTGAAACCTGATCCCCTTGGCACCCGCAGTTCCAATAAAAGCGCCTGATTGAAGATGGCAAAGGGCTTTATCATAGCGGCTCCCCATTCTGGCAGTGGTAAGACTACGATCACGTTGGGATTGTTGCGGGCCTTAAAAAACCGTGGAGTTGCTACGGGACCGGCTAAGGCTGGGCCAGATTTCATTGATCCCGCATTCCATACCATTGCTGCGAACAGCACCTGCGTTAATCTCGACCCTTGGGCGATGCGCCCTGAACTTGTTGCCCAACTTGCAAATTCTCAAAGTTTAAAGGGGACGCTGGTTGTTGAAGCGATGATGGGTCTATTTGATGGGGCGGCTGATGGCAAAGGATCGGCAGCAGATTTAGCGCAAACGTTAGGTCTGCCGATCGTACTTGTTGTCGATACGGCAAAACAATCCCATTCAATCGCAGCTTTGGTTTCTGGATTTCGAGAATTCCGCAAAGAATTGAAATTCGCAGGAGTAATCTTGAACAATGTGGGAAGCCATCGGCATGAGATAATGATGCGCGAAGCGTTGGGCGAAATTGGCATGAATGTCATTGGTGCGCTTCATCGTGATCAGCGATTGGCGATGCCGTCACGCCATTTGGGATTGATCCAGGCCGGAGAATTGTCCGACATTGAAAGCTTTATTGATTATGCAGCTGAAGTCATGGAAAAGAACATTGATTTGGACTTCTTATTAACCCAAGAAATAACCGCGCCGATGGCTGGTGGAGCAGGTTCAATCAAGCCGCCGGGTCAACACATCGCAATCGCGCAGGATCAAGCTTTCGCATTCATTTATCCGCATCTTATGGCAGGCTGGCAGGAACAGGGGGCTAGCCTTACGTTCTTTTCGCCTTTGGCTAATGAGCGCCCAGATAAGCGAGCTGACTTTATCTATCTTCCTGGCGGATACCCAGAGTTGCACTGTGAACAACTCTCAGCCAATTTCAATTTTTTGGAAGGAATGCGAGAATTTGTAACGAAAGGTGTTGCCATTTATGGCGAGTGCGGAGGTTACATGGTCTTGGGTGAGGCTTTGGTGGACGGGAACGGTAAACATCATGAAATGATTGGGGCGTTGCCCTTGGTCACGAGTTTTGAAAAACGTAAACTGCACCTCGGATATCGCAAGGCGGTGGTAAATACGGATTTTTCACTGGGACAAAAAGGGACACAATTTTGTGCTCATGAGTTTCATTACTCGAGCATTTTGTATGAAGAAAACGGAGAAGCCCTTTTTCGGATTGAAGATGCGCGTGGGGATAAGTTGGGCACCTGTGGTTTGAAGCGCTGCAATGTGGCAGGCTCCTACATGCATGTGATAGATTACCGTTGAGTCGGCAAGAATGGTTGAAGCCTATGAGTGACGTTTTACATGGTGGACGGTTAGACGAAACAATCGCCCAATTTGGTGGCAAGGCTGATAAGTGGATTGATTTATCTACCGGCATTAACCCCTATTCCTATCCTGTGCCAGAAATCCCATCTTCCGTATTCTCGCGATTGCCTGATGCCCTTGCTCGGCAAAATGCTGAACAGGCAGCCCGTGCGCTTTATGGCGTGCACCCACAAACTGGCCTGTCGATGGCTGCGGGTTCGCAAGCACACATTCAAAACCTTCCCTATTTATTTAAACCGCAGGCGGTGGCGATTGTTGGCTTCACTTATCAAGAACATGGTGTTTGCTGGCGCCGAGCTGGCCATGATGTTTACGTAACCGATGGGCTGGAGAGCGCTGAGGCAACTGCTCGCATCGTGATTGTGGTCAATCCAAACAATCCCGATGGCCGGGTATTTGATCGTCAAGAGTTAGCGGGATTGGCACGAAGGTTAGGGGCAAAAGGCGGTCTGTTGGTCGTTGACGAAAGTTTTGGAGATGTGGCGCCCAATGCATCAGTTGCAAACCAAGCGGGGCGTGATGGGTTGTTGGTACTGCGTTCGCTGGGTAAATTTTTTGGACTTGCAGGTTTGCGTTTTGGGGTAGCGCTTGGCGTTGAATCTGTGACACGCAGACTAGATGAAATGCTTGGCCCTTGGGCAGTTTCTGGGCCAGCATTGTATGTTGCAGCCCAAGCGTTGGATGATGTGGCATGGCAAAAGAAAATGCGGAAAAAGCTAAATGGTGCCCGTGAAAAACTCGAAGATGTGTTGATTGAGAACAACCACGAAGTCGTTGGTGGTACGGCCTTGTTTGTGTTGGCACGGCACGGTGGGGCTGAACAACTGTGGGAACATTTGGCAAAAGAACAAATTTTGGTGCGCAGGTTCCCGGGAAAATCAGAGTGGTTGCGGTTTGGTTTACCAGCAAAAAACTCTGCGTTTAACCGGTTGAATAAAGCACTTGGTAGTTTTTATAGTGGTGATTAATCACGCGGTGCTTAATCAGGTAGTGAATATTCATACGGTGAAGCCCCCCGTTGCGTACAATCACGTTGTGAATGGATGGAATCAATGGCCGTCTTAACCCTAGCCCTCGTTCTTGATCTACTGCTTGGCGATCCCCGTTTTATCTGGCGGTCACTTCCCCACCCTGTCGTTTTATTTGGCAAAGTGATCGAATATTTTGATAAACACAGAGCCGAATGGAATTTTGATCAACTGGGCGGCGGTGAAGGTGAGGCGGAACCGGGGTTCACGGCTGGTCTTGTGTTGTTGGCGATGCTTTTGCTCCTCAGCATTGGTGTGCATTTTGCAATTATTGCTATTGGCGGGTGGTTGGGATTTGTCCTTGAACTTATCATCGTTGGGGTCTTAATCGCCCAAAAAAGTATGATGGAACACGTTAAAGTGGTGATTGAGGCCTTGGGCCATGAGGACATCAACAAGGGGCGTGAAGCGGTATCACAAATTGTTGGCCGTGATGTTTCAACCCTTGATAAGAGCGGGATCAGTAAGGCGGCAATTGAAAGTCTTGCTGAAAATTTCTCTGATGGAGTGGTCGCCCCCGCTCTTTGGTATGCAGTGTTGGGGTTGCCTGGCATTTTGTTTTGTAAGGCGCTGAATACAGCCGATTCAATGATCGGCCACCGTACCTTGAACCATGAATATTTTGGTAAGCCTGCCGCGATTTTAGACGATTGGATGAATTGGCCTGCGGCACGTTTGTCTTCGCTTCTTGTGATGCTGGCGATGGTTGTTAGTCGTGGTAAATCAGCGGCGATTAATGTTTGGGAAATCACTTTACGCGATGCGCCGGGTCATCGATCACCCAATGCGGGGTGGCCTGAGGCAAGCTTTGCATCGGCGTTAGGGATCAGACTTGGGGGTCCTCGAAGTTACGGTGAAGAGGTGATAGAGGCCGTTACCCTAAATCCAGAAGGCAGGAGCTTGGTAAGTGTCCAAGATATAAACAAAGCTCTACGGCTATTTCTTCGTGCCTGCCTTTGCTTGATTGCTTTTTGTGCTTTTGTTTGGTTTCTTTTTTGACGTGATTTTTTTAGCACTGGCCGCTAAAACCTTGGCGGAGGGTTTTCCACCGATGGAAGCTTTTGGCTGTTCCTGCCTCGGTTTTTTGTGAGGTTTGGTTTGAGCGGGGGCTGCTCGTTCGGTTCCTTGTTTTTTGGTCTTCTCGGCAGGGTTTGATTTTGCCCGCGATTTTGTAGCGTGTTTCGCAAGGATTGTTTTTGAAATGCCTCGTTTTTTCGGCTTGTTCTTTACGGCGGCTTTCGGGGTGGCTTTGGTTTTTTGTACTGGCAGTGATTTTGTTTCTGGAGCGGCAGGCGTCTCTTTGGTTTTTTCCTGATTGGAAAAATCTTGCATTTGATTAAGAACAGCACTTTCTTCGAGCTGTGGAAGTTTTACTTTAATACGCGGTTTCTTGACCAACTCAACGACCGCCTTAGTCATATCACTTTCAGCGCCGGTTAAGGCGTTGATGATGGTGAAATGGTTTGAGCCTTCA
>JAZGFF010000050.1:0-5753 GCA_036479095.1 Rhizobiaceae bacterium
ATGCCGAAGCAAATGCGGATGGCGACAAGGCTCGCCGAGCCGCCGTTGAAGCTAAAAACTCTGCCGAAACAATGATTGATTCCACGGAAAAATCATTGACTGAGCACGAAGATAAAGTCAGCGCTGAGGATAAAGAAGCGATTGAGAACGCCATTGGCGAGCTTAAAGAAGCTTTGGAAACCGATGATGCTGATGACATCACTGCAAAAACGCAAGAGCTATCAGAAGCCAGCATGAAAATGGGTCAAGCGATCTATGAAGCGCAAGCCTCTGAAGAGGATGCCAGTGCTGCTGCTGATGCTGCTGCCCACGCGGCCGCTGATGAAAATGTTGTCGATGCTGATTTTGAAGAGATCAATGAAGATGATGAGCAGAAATCTGCCTAAATCATTTTCTACCTGACAAATCATTATCCCCGCCTCCTGTAATTCCAGTAGGCGGGGATTTGCTTGCCGCTCCCGATAACGGACCCAAGCTTCCTATTATTATCCTGGTCAATTGAGCCAGTTGAAGAGGTCATGGCATGAGTAAGGCTGATTATTACGAGACCCTAGGGGTATCGCGTAATGCAGATGAAAAAGAACTGAAAAGCGCTTTTCGTAAAAAAGCGATGAAGTACCATCCTGACCGCAACCCAGATGATTCCACTGCCGAGGGAAAGTTCAAAGAAATCGGCGAGGCCTATGAGGCTTTAAAGGATCCGCAAAAGCGCGCCGCCTATGATCGTTTCGGCCATGCTGCCTTTGAAAATGGAGGCGGCGGAGGCGGAAGCCCCTTTGGTGGCGGTGGCGGCATGGGAGATATATTTGAAGATATATTTGGCGAAATGATGGGTGGTGGACGGCGCTCATCTGGTGGTCGGACGCGCGGAGCAGACCTTCGTTACAATATGGAAATTTCACTCGAAGAATCCTTTGAAGGTAAAACTGCCGAGATTGAAATTCCAACATCAATCACCTGTGAAACTTGCGACGGATCAGGAGCAAAGCCTGGCACTAGCCCTTCTCAATGTGGAACCTGCGGAGGCGCAGGCCAAGTGCGAGCCAGCCAAGGTTTTTTCTCCATTCAACGTACCTGCCCAACATGCCAGGGCCGCGGTGAAGTTATTTCAGATCCATGTAAACCCTGCTCCGGTTCCGGTCGAAAAACTGAGAATAAAACTCTCTCTGTAAATGTTCCTGCTGGAATTGAAGATGGAACTCGTATTCGTTTGTCAGGCGAGGGTGAGGCCGGAATGTTGGGTGGACCGCAGGGTGACCTTTATATTTTCCTCTCGATCAAACCGCACGAGTTTTTTCAACGCGATGGTGCCGATATTTATTGCCGTGTACCTATATCAATGACAACTGCAGCTCTGGGTGGCCAGTTTGAGGTCGGAACGGTAGACGGTGGTAATACCCGCGTAAAAGTTCCAGAAGGCACGCAAAACGGTAAACAATTCCGCCTGCGCACAAAAGGCATGCCGGTGATGCGAAGCAGCCAAAGGGGCGATATGTACATTCAGGTTGCGATTGAAACCCCATCGAACCTCACGAAAAAACAACGAGAATTATTGACTGAGTTTGAAGAGCTGAGCTCCGATAAAAACTCCCCAGAATCCACAGGATTTTTCTCCCGCATGAAAGGGTTCTTTGATGGGCTTGGAGAATAAATACGATGTCTGATCCAAGGTTAATCGTTGGCCTTGATGTGCCAACCATTGCTGATGCGCGTCAAGCGATCGATGAGCTAGGGGATGCGGTTTGCTATTACAAAATTGGCCACCAGTTGGCCTATGCCCCAGAAAAAGAAAACGGATTTCATCTGGCCCAAGAATTAATTGCCAACGGCAAGAAAGTATTTCTCGATCTAAAACTACTCGACATCGACAACACTGTTGCAAAAGGTGTTGAGAGTGTTGTCGGCATGGGGGTGAATATGCTTACCCTGCACGCTTATCCAAAAGCAATGCGAGCAGCAGTAAAAGCTCTCAAAGGTGCGCCGCTTACCCTCCTTGGGGTGACAGTGCTCACCTCAATGGATGACGCCGATTTGGTCGAAGCTGGTTATGCTCATAGCGCCAAAGACCTTGTCAAAATACGTGCCAAACAGGCAAGAGATGCAGGTATGGGTGGATTGGTCGCCTCGGCCCATGAAGCAAAAGCTATACGTGAAATTGTCGGGCCAGATATGGCGATTGTTACTCCCGGAATTCGACCTAAAGGCGCTGATGTTGGCGATCAAAAAAGAGTAATGACCCCCTCACAAGCCCTGTTATCAGGTGCCACCCATCTTGTGGTCGCCCGACCTATTATGGCATCATCTGACAAACGGGCGGCGGCATTAGCCATTGTCGAAGAAATTTCACAAATAGAAGGAATAAAGTAATGGCAAAAGCATATTGGATCGCCCACGTTGATGTAGAAAACGCGGATCGCTATCCTGATTATATTTCTACAGCAAAGCCAGCCTTTGAAAGATACAACGCAAACTTTCTTGCCCGCGGTGGCAAGACCATCCAGATGGAAGGGAATGGCCGCACTCGTAACGTGGTGATTGAATTTGCATCCTATCAAGATGCGGTGGATTGCTATAATTCGCCAGAATATCAAGCAGCAAAAGCAATTCGTCTCACGGCAGCCACAGCCGATATGATGATCATCGAAGGCGCCTGAATCGACAATTTTGGGTTACAAATCGGTAATTTCGATGATTTTTAGGCGAAACAATCTTGAATTGCCGTATTTACTACCTACATCAAGGGTAAGCAAAGGGCGCTGTTTGAGTACGCCTACGCACCATTCTTGAGAGAGGGTTATCCCAATGACCAACGCATTTATTCGTCCAGCTTGGACTCCCGTTACGATCGCCATGATGATTTTTGGCTTTATGATTTTTTGGCCTCTCGGCCTTGCCATGATCGCTTATATTACCTGGGGTGATCGTCTTGATCAGTTCAAAGTTGATGTAAACAATGCAACCAATAAGGCTTCTGATTTGTTTGCCAAGGGGCCGTCCTTTAAAACCGCACCAACTGGTAATGTAGCCTTTGATGACTGGCGTGAAACAGAATTGAAGCGTTTGCATGAAGAGCGCATCAAGCTCGACAATATGCGCGCAGATTTTGATGGTTATGCGCGTGAGCTACGCCGCGCTAAAGACCAAGATGAGTTTGATACTTTCATTGCTACCCGTGCAAAAAACGTCACCGCAAAGAAGGCGTCTAAGCCGAAGTCTGTGAAAAAATCTGGCGGAAAATCTGTCCCAGGTGTTTGAAACTCAAGCCACTTAAAATAATAATCAAAGGCTCGCCCTCTGGCGGGCCTTTTTTATGTCGGTTCGGGAAAGAATCAGTTAGAATAAACCATGTTCTCATTATTGAAAAAAAGACCGCCACCTAAGCAAGGCCTAACCGAGCGTTGGACCTTGCTTGAAATTGATGGTCGGCAGATCGATGTGCGAGTGATTGAGAACCCCAGAACAAGCAGTTTAACCTTGCGCCTTGTTCCCGCTTCAAAAACCCAAGAGAGCTTGAAAGTCACAGTGCCACCAGGCACCCCTGAACATGAAGTTGATCAATTTTTAGAAAAAAATCGTAATTGGGCAGCCGCTCGTTTAAAGCGCTTGCCGAAAGTAACCCGAATTGAAGATGGGGCAATTATTCCACTTCGCGGCGTGCCTCACCGTATCATGCACTCAGGTTTGGGACGCGGCATTGTCTCCATTGGTATGGAAGAAGATGGCCCGGTGATCCGTGTCTTTGGCGACCCAAAATTTACTCCCCGCAAGGTCGCGGAGTTCTTGAAACGCCAAGCAAAACAAGATCTATCAAAGGCGGTGGCACACTATTCCAAACAACTTGGGGTAAAGGCAACATCGATCACGATGCGCGATACCACTTCCCGATGGGGCTCCTGTTCCTCGTCCGGGGCGTTAAATTTTTCTTGGCGCATCGTGCTTGCTCCACCGGAAGTTTTGAATTACTTGGCTGCTCATGAGGTGGCGCACCTGCGTGAAATGAACCATTCAGATCGGTTCTGGTCTTTAGTTGAAAATGTCTGCCCCGACATGAATGCACAAAAATCATGGCTTAAGGTTCATGGTAATAAGCTCCACGCAATCGTTGCTTGATAGACTCTTGGGCGAATTTCTGGCATCCCGCATCCTATGAAACCGATGTTAAAAATATGTGGCCTGAAAACAAATGAAGCTGTTGATGCAGCACGCCTGGCAGGTGCAAGTCATTTGGGGTTTATCTTTTTCCCCAAAAGCCCGAGGCACCTCGAAATTCTGCAAGCTTCCGAGCTAGCAAAAAGAGCGAAAAATGTGCAAACAGTAGCGGTGACGGTTGATGCAGGCGATGATTATCTCGATGCGATCGTAAACACCATGAAGCCAACAATGTTGCAATTGCATGGGAGTGAAACTATTGAACGGGTTGCGGAATTGAAGGCAAGATACGCATTACCTCTGATTAAAGCATTGGCTGTAAAAACTGCTGATGAATTGACCAAGGCAAAAACCTATGAGGAATTTATTGAATATTTGTTACTTGAGGCTAAGCCACCAAAAGGCTCAGATTTACCTGGTGGTAACGGGGTCAGCTTCGATTGGTCTTTGGTAAAGACTTTTAAAAGTAAATCACCGGTGCTTCTTTCGGGTGGTGTTGATTTGGACAACCTCAGCGAGGCCATGATGCTTGTCCGCAATGATGCAAATTCAATTCAAGGATTGGATGTTTCGTCTGGTGTTGAGAGCAGTGCTGGTGTTAAAGATATTTTGAAAATTGAGGCTTTTTTGGCAAATTGCCAATTGGCTGGAAATGTGAGTTGAAAGTAGAATTGCGATGAGTATGCAACCTCCAAATTCCTTTAAAGCTGGCCCAGATAACGAAGGCCAATTTGGTATCTATGGTGGCCGTTTTGTTGCTGAAACCTTGATGCCGAATATTCTGGAATTAGGGGAAGCATATAAAGCTGCCAAAAAGGACCCCGAATTTATCTCAGAGCTTGAGTACCTCAACAAACATTACACGGGTCGCCCAAGCCCGCTTTACTATGCCGAGCGCCTGACAGAGCATTTGGGTGGTGCAAAAATATATTTCAAACGCGATGAATTGAATCACACTGGTTCTCACAAAATAAACAACTGTCTTGGGCAAATACTACTCGCTCGCCGCATGGGTAAAACCCGCATCATTGCTGAGACAGGTGCCGGTCAACATGGCGTCGCATCGGCTACTGTTGCAGCTCGTTTTGGCTTTCCTTGCATGGTCTATATGGGAGCAAAAGATGTTGGCCGCCAATCTCCCAACGTCTTCCGTATGAAATTGTTAGGGGCTGAAATTACGCCTGTATCGGCAGGTGCTGGCACCTTAAAAGATGCAATGAACGAAGCATTGCGGGATTGGGTAACCAACGTTGAAAACACCTATTATCTGATAGGCACCGCAGCAGGGCCCCATCCCTATCCAGAATTAGTGCGTGATTTTCAATCTGTCATCGGCAAAGAAACTCGCGAACAAATCATCGCAGCAGAGGGACGTTTGCCAGATTTATTAGTCGCAGCTGTCGGTGGCGGTTCAAATGCCATTGGCCTCTTTCATCCGTTCTTAGATGATGATGGGGTTGAAATTGTAGGAGTAGAAGCTGGCGGCAAAGGTTTAGATGGTGATCAGCATTGTGCCTCACTCACCGCTGGCCGTCCTGGAGTGTTACACGGCAACCGCACTTACCTGTTGCAAGACGCTGAGGGACAAATCGAAGAAGGAGCAT
>JAZGFF010000051.1:0-18858 GCA_036479095.1 Rhizobiaceae bacterium
GCAAAAGGATGCAACAACATGATCCTTGCCATCACCATGATCGGAACAGGCGAGGCATTTGAAATGGGACGCCGTTTGGGGCTTAAAGATCAAGCTTTGTTTGATGTGGTTTCCACCGCATCGGGACAAAGTTGGTCAACCACTACCTATTGCCCGGTTCCTGGCCCTGTGCCGACTTCGCCGGCTAATAATGATTATCAACCTGGGTTCGCAGCTGCTTTGATGCTGAAAGATTTGGGGCTTTCCCAAGAAGCAGCAGCGCAAACAGCCGCTTACACGCCTCTTGGAACCCATGCTTTTGAACTTTACAAGCAGTTTTGTGAGGATGGAAACAGCGATGTCGACTTCTCCGGCATTATAAAGATGATGCAGGCCGCAAAAAAATAAATTTTCTTGTTTTTTTGGAGTGGTAACGGTTTGAGGCGGCATTTGTTTGTTTTGTTGGGGCAATTATTAATTTCAGGGAAAAATTCAAATTAACGCGGCAAATTTTTCCGCCCATATTTCCTTTTGCTTAACCACTCATTAGCCGCCTGTTAGGAAACACCCTCTAGGTTATCTACATGGCGGGAATGATCATCGCGCCATTTTCTCGGATCAGGTTTTGCGTACCGAGTAAGAATTCTCCGACGTGTGTTTGTCGGACCAGTAAAGTGTAGAGTACCAACCGCGATAGATAGCTCCTCGATTTTCGGAGTCATCTATCGCGGTTTTTCTTTGTATTGCAATACAACTATTACGTGTATACATTATTTTATACACTTTACTGGAGTGATTCGTAATGCCGCCTTTCATCGTAACAAAAACTTCTATCGCACTTCTTTTTACAGCTTTGGTTGCCACTCAAACTATGGGGCAAGATGTCTTGGAGACCCGTGGTTTGGTTCGTTCTGCAACTCGAATTGAGGTGCGCACGGATATAGTCGCTGCGGTAGCAAAAGCACCCTTCAAAGATGGTGCGAAGTTCAAGAGAGGTGACAAGTTGATTACCTTTGATTGCCGTCGTTATCGGGCAGAATTAAATAGCGCTAAAGCTGGAGCTAATGCTGCATCAATTGAGTTACGGAATAAACGCAAATTATTTAAGCATGGGGCGGCAGGGAAAAGTGAAGTGGAACTGGCGCGAGCGGAAATGGCTCGTAATAATGCCGAAGTGAAAGTACGGCTTGCTCGTATGTCAGATTGCGTCATTAAAGCACCTTTTAGCGGGCGAGTAGTGACGCTCAATACGCGACAACATGAAATGCCAAGGGCATCTGAGCCCGTTATCGTGGTGTTGGATGACACGATACTTGAGTTGGAACTTGTGGTCCCGTCAAATTGGTTGGTTTGGTTGAGGGCAGGGCAGGAGTTTTCATTCCTCGTTGATGAAACAGGAAGGGAGCACCGTGCCAAAATTAATACCCTTGGGGCAGAAGTTGATCCCGTTAGCCAGACCATCAAAGCTTATGGGGTTCTTTTAAATGCGGATGGAGCGGTGCTTTCAGGGATGAGCGGGCAGGCACGGTTTCTTCAAAAGGGTAGTTGAGATGGGGATGCATCAACCGAAGCCAGCCATTAAAGCATCAGTAGCAAAGCCAACATTGATCAGTGGGGGAGAGGCGGCAACCGATGATAAGTTGAGTGCTCGAGCTAAGCATCAAGAAGCAGCAATTAAAGAACGAATTGCAAGGCTTGAAGCATTATTGCTGTTTGAAGGGGATTTGCGCGGGGCGCAAACCATTCGTGAGTTGGCCTTTTGTATTGCAAATGATAGCCGGAAAGTATTGCCGACAAGGCAAGTGTATATTCTCAAAACCCATCGATCAGCAAAAGCTCGTGTCGAGATCGATATTGTTTCTAATCTTTCAAACATAGATCGGAATGCCCCGACGGTACGATGGTTGGAAAAAGTATTTTCTTCTGCATTAGCACAAACGACTGATCAACCATTTGCTTTTCAAATACCGATCGGGGAAGGGGTGGATGCAACAGGGATACCCTTTAAAAATGGAGTTCTTGTGCCGCTTTTGGATAGGCAAAACAGGCTATTTTCTGCCGTGGTCTTTACCAGTGAAACCCCCTTTACAGATGGGGATTTGGCAGTGGTTGCAAGATTACAACATGCCTTCCAACACGCGTGGTTGGCGCTAGCGCCAAAACCAAGGGGTCGGATATCAAGCAAGTTGAAAAGAAGTTTGGGAGTTCTTAGTGTTGTGGGAATTATTGGGGCACTGTTCATTCCGGTGCCAATAACCAGCTTGGCGCCTTTGGAGGTGGTTGCACAATCTGCTCAAGTTGTAGCCTCTCCCTTAGATGGGGTCATCGATATTATGTTGGTTGAGCCCAATACGAAGGTTCGTAAAGATCAAGCACTGTTTCGATTTGTAAATACGGAGCTTGCTTCACGCCATTCTATTGCCAAACGAAGTTTAGCAGTTGCGGAAGCGAAATTACAAACCGCTCGGCAAAACGCATTTGGAACAGGAAATGGGCGACGCAATTTAGCAATTGCCAAAGCCGAGCAAGCTTTGGCAGAAACTGAACTGGTTTATGCCGCTCAGCAACTTACCAAAACTATAGTATTGGCGCCGGTTTCGGGGCTTGTTGTGTTTGATCGTAAAACAGATTGGCAGGGTCGTCCCGTATCCATCGGTGAGCGGGTGGTGGAGATCGCAGATCCATTGCGAGTCGAATATCGGGTTGATTTGCCGGTGAGTGATGCAATTGTATTAGGCAAAAAGGCACGGGTGAAAGTGTTTTTAGATACAGCCCCCCTCGATCCGCGAGAAGCTGTTTTACGCTCCGCCTCCTATCGAGCTACGCTCTCACCCGAGGAGCAGTTGGTTTATAAGACCTTTGCAGTTGCCGCTTCCAATACAGAAGCGCCGCCAAGGATAGGGGCGCGTGGTACTGGGCAGATTTTTGGAAAACAAGTGTCCTTAGGCTTTTATTTATTTCGCCGACCCCTATCAGCTATTCGCCAATATACTGGTTGGTAATCTTGGCAAATACCGCACAATTGAACGAGGAACCGGAAACGCCACTCCCAACAATGCGAGAAGATTTGGAGGTTTTCAAGGGCTGGCCACAGCATAACGGTGCCCCAAGTTGGGTATTGTTTGATCCTCTGCGAAATAAATATTTTCGTCTTGGATTTGAGGCTTTTGAATTGCTTTCCCTTTGGACGCAAGCCACGGTTGAGAAGGTTCAACTGGCTGCAAAGGCTCGGTTAGGGCGCGATGTTGATGCAGATGAAGTCGGGGAAGTTGCTAAATTTCTGATGGCAAACGAATTGACCTCAGATCCCCCAGAGGATGGATACCAGTATTTTGCAGGGGTAGAAAAGGGTGGAAAGAAAAGTGTGTTTTCCAGGTCGTTGCATGGATACCTGTTCTTTAAAATCCCGTTGTTTCGTCCTGATCGGTTTTTGCAATCAACCTGGTCGTTCATCGCACCATTATACACACGAGCTGCATTTATACTTTTTGTTTTATTTGGGTTGCTGGCTGTTTATCTGGTTTCACGGCAATGGGATGGTTTCAAGGGGCAGTTCATCGCATTTTTGTCGTTACAAGGCTTGCTCTATTATGGGGTGAGTTTGATTTTTGTGAAAATATGCCATGAGTTGAGCCATGCATACATGGCGGTTCGGTACGGCTTAAAAGTTCCTGTAATTGGTATTGCATTTTTGGTGTTGATGCCGATTTTGTACACCGACACATCGAACGCTTGGTGTTTGCGCAGTCGCAAGGAGCGATTGATGATCGATGGGGCGGGGATAATGGCTGAGTTGGTCTTGGCCGTATTCGCAACCCTTCTTTGGGTTTTTCTACCGGAGGGGCCTTTGCGGGCTGTGGCTTTTTCCGTTGCGACGGTTGGCTGGCTGCTCAGCCTTGCAGTAAATTTGAACCCATTCATGCGCTTTGATGGTTATTACATTCTTTCCGATTGGTTGGGGTTTGAAAATATGCAAACCCGTGGCTTTGCCCTTGCTAGATGGCGTATGCGGGAAATATTCTTTGGGTTGGGCAAACCGATACCTGAGCAGTTAAGCCCGAATTTTAGAAAGATTGTTATTTTTCATGCCTGGGGAACTTGGATTTATCGGTTCTTTTTGTTTCTGGGAATTGCTCTGCTTGTATATGCGTTCTTCATCAAAGCCGTGGCGATATTCTTGTTTGTGGTGGAAATACTATGGTTTATTTTACTTCCAATTTATCGCGAATTAAAGGAGTGGTGGCTCATGCGCCAAGATATTTTTGAAAAGCGGCGAGGTTGGATTTCCTTATCTGTGTTGCTTGTTCTCCTGGCTTTGATGGTTTTGCCCCTTTCCTCTAGGGTGGAGGTTCCAGCGATATTGCGAATGAAAAATGAGGTGGTGATCTACCCACCAACGGCTGGCCGTTTGCTTGATGTGAAAATTAGCGAGGGGCAAAAGGTCAAAGCCGGTAGTGTTTTGGTGTTGATGAAATCTGAAGTGTTGGAACGCGATATTAAACTATCCATTCACAAGATTGAACTTCTAAAGCAGAGAATTGCTCGGGGCAATGCCGATGCAGAAGACAGAGCTGGCCGCCGTGTGTTGATGAGTGAGCTGGGGGCCGAACAAGGCACTTTGAAAGGCCTGAATCGGCGCGTTGACGAATTGACGATCCGGGCGCCTTTTTCGGGAATAGTCACAGATTTTGATCAACGAATTTATAAAGGGCGAATGGTCGCTCGTAATCAACCCTTGGTTTACCTTCGACAATCTGGAGAAGCGGTGCTGAATGGTTTGGTTCCCGAAGAGCAGATTGCTCGATTGAAACCAGAGGCAAAGGGGAGGTTTTATCCGGATGATGTCACATTGCAATCGTTTGATGTTTCACTTCGCTCCCTTTCAAAAACTGCATTAAGGCAATTGCCAGATCCAGAAATGGCCGATTTGTTTGGGGGTAGTATCCCCGTTCGCCAACTCGATAAAAAAGCACTTGCTCCAGTTGGGAGTTATTATTCTGCGGTAATGGTGATTGATCAACAGGTTGGTATTCATCCACAAACGGTAAGGGGGATGGTGCTATTGCAAGGAGAGGCGCGCTCTTTTGCTGGGCGGGTTTTGCGAAGAATTGCCGGCGTCTTAATAAGAGAGAGTGGATTTTAAGACGCGGCTCGGCTAAGCCGCTTAAATGGCAGATAAGAAACAATCACGGGCAATCATGTTGCAGGGTACAGGCTCTGATGTGGGCAAGACTGTGCTCGTGGCTGGGCTGTGCCGATTGGCGGCGCGGCGCGGCATCAAGGTTCGTCCCTTTAAGCCTCAAAATATGTCAAATAATGCAGCGGTTGCTGATATCCCCCTTGCCGATGGTACGGGGGGTGAGATTGGCCGTGCTCAATGGTTGCAAGCATTGGCTTGTTGCATTCCCTCAACTGTGGATATGAACCCGGTCTTGCTCAAGCCGCAATCAGAGACGGGAAGCCAAATCATCGTGCATGGCAAAGTCTGGGGAGCTGCAAAAGGTCGCGATTATCAAAAACTCAAACCACAATTGCTTGGCGCAGTGATGGAAAGTTACGAGCGATTAAAGGCAGAAGCCGATTTAGTGATCGTTGAGGGGGCGGGTTCTCCTGCGGAAATAAATTTGAGGGATGGGGATATTGCAAATATGGGTTTTGCAAGAAAAGCCAACGTTCCGGTTGTGTTGGTCGGTGATATTGATCGTGGCGGTGTTATTGCGAGTATTGTTGGTACCCATACGATTTTACCGAATGATGATCGTGAGATGATCGCAGGCTTTTTGATTAATAAGTTTCGAGGCGATATTAGCCTTTTTGATGAGGGGCTTGAACAAATTACGCAGTTCACAGGTTGGCAAAATTTTGGTGTCGTTCCTTATTTACCTGAAGTAGCAAACCTACCCGCCGAAGATTCTGTGGCGCTTGAACAGGCACTGGAAAGCCAAAAAAATGGCGCGGTTGTTATCGTTCCCGTGCTTTCGCGTATCGCAAATTTTGACGATCTTGACCCGTTGAAACTAGAGCCGAATGTTAAGTTGGTATTTGTTCGTCCAGGAGAACCATGGCCGCAAGATGCAAAGCTTGTTGTGCTGCCGGGTTCTAAATCAACGATAGCTGATTTGATTCAATTCAAGGGCTTAGGCTGGGATGTTGCGTTATTGAATCATGTAAAGCGTGGGGGGCATGTGTTGGGGCTTTGTGGCGGATATCAAATGCTGGGCAATGTGGTGGCGGATCCAGAGGGGATTGAGGGGCGTGTAATAGAGGAGGCGGGGCTTGGGTTGCTGGATGTGGCAACAAGCTTGGTGCCTGCTAAAACGGTCATGAACCGTACCGCAATAGATGCGCAAACTGGGCAAAGTTTAACTGGTTATGAAATTCATATGGGGGTGACAAGCGGCGCTGATACTAAGCGTGCTATGGTGCATTTTGATGGGGTGCCCGATGGTGCAATTTCTGAAAATCGTTTGGTGAGGGGAACCTATTTGCATGGGCTGTTTGCTAATGATGATTGGCGTGCTGCGTATTTGCGAGAGGTCGGGATTTTAACCGCAGGCATGAATTATCGTTCAGTAGTCGATGCGGCTTTGGATACTTTAGCAGATCATCTGGAACGGGTGATAAGCGATAAAATCTTTGAAATTTAAAGAGATCATGCAAATGCGCCGCCCCTATTTTAATCGTTGTCGTTTTCGTGATTGACTTGGTGCTTCATGGGAAGGTAAGTCTTGGGTGCAAATGGTCTTCGGTAAATCCTCTTAAGGGGATTCGAAGATAATAGGGAATGTGAGGAACCGACCCAATTAGGGGGTTTTTACCACAGCCGACCCCGCGACTGTAGCGGCGAGGCCTTGTCCAAATGCCACTGTTTCTAATTGCTTAGGCATGATCGAGACGGGAAGGCGGGCAAAAGGCCGTTGAACCGTAGCCAGGAAACCTGCCGTTTGTTTCGGGTTTTGCCTTCAAGGCGATTGCCGGAAATTGAAACATAGCATCACGGAGGTTGTCATGCTTACAACGAACACGAATACACTGAATATTTCTCTTAGCGCTTCGCAGCGTTTTACTACGGCTCTTGTATCATTTGTGCTGGGTAGTGGGTTGCTCTATGGGGTGGCTTTTTCACAGCCTGAGATATTACACAACGCTGCTCACGATACGCGTCACGCGATCGTTGCTCCCTGCCACTAAGTAAATCTCATGTTAGTACGAGTCTTGCTCGCCGCGATTTTCGCGGGTGTGCTTGCGGGTGTTTTTTCAACCGCGGTGCAATCATATCGTGTGATTCCGCTTATTTTAGAAGCTGAAAAACATGAGGGTGATGGAGGGGCAAAACATGCCCATTCGTCTTCTGAAAAACCCGTTGTGAAAAACACAGAATTGAGTACCGACCCAAAAGCACATACCAATGCGCATGAGCGTAATGCTGAGGCTTGGGCGCCTAGGGATGGTATGGAACGCACACTTTACACGTTGTTAGCGAATATACTTGTCGGCGTTGCTTTTTCACTTATTTTAACGAGCGGAATATTGCTGACGCAATCAGGTGTTTCGCTGCAATCAGGCCTTGCTTGGGGGGTGTGCGGTTTTTTTGTTTTTGTCTTGGCGCCAAATTTTAGCCTATCTCCAGAATTACCCGGAATGGCGGCGGCTGGTGTGCGAGAGCGGCAAATTTGGTGGTTAGCAACGGTGGTGATGTCTGCTGCTGGCTTGTACCTTTTTGCTTTTAAACAATATTGGCCCTGGATGGTGCTTGGGGTCGCATTGTTGGTGCTTCCTCACGTTTACGGTGCGCCGCAACCGGTGCATCATGAAACTGCTGTGCCCGCGAATTTAGCGGTAGAGTTTGTTACAGCGACCATTGTTTCATCAGCTTTGTTTTGGGTGTTCCTTGGTGGCCTACTTGGCTATTTTCAGAGCCGCGCATTGGCGAGCAAATAGATTTTGGCTCGCTCCCACCCAAGTTTTGAAAATGGAGCATCGCTGATACTTGGCGGTGCCCGTTCTGGGAAAAGTGGATTTGCTGAACGTATGGCCGATGCCAGTGGTCGTCGAAAAATCTATCTTGCAACAAGCGAGGTACTTGATGAGGAAATGGCTAAACGGATTGATCATCATCGTGCACGACGAGGGGCAGAATGGGAACTTATTGAGGAACCCATTCAGATTGCCACAAGGATCGATCAATGGGCTGACAGCAAGACCTGTATTCTGGTTGATTGTTTGACCCTATGGCTCACGAATATCATGATAGCAGAGCGTGACATCGAGGCTGAGAGCATGGCTCTGGTTGAGGTGTTAGCAAAACTGGGTGATGATTGTTCGGTATTGCTTGTTTCTAATGAAGTGGGACAGGGAATTGTTCCCATGGAAAAAATGGCACGAGATTTCCGCGATCATGCGGGGAGGCTACATCAGGCAATTGCTGAGGTGGTGCCGAGCGTTTGGTTTATAACGGCGGGACTCCCGCAGAAATTGAAATGAAATGGTGATGAACGCACAAAAAATACCAGCAACAGTTATTACTGGCTTTCTGGGGGCTGGAAAAACCACCCTCATTCGCAACCTATTGGCGACAGCCAAGGGCAAGCGAATTGCGCTGATCATCAATGAATTTGGGGATCTGGGGGTTGATGGCGATGTGCTGGCTGGTTGTGGTGATGAGACCTGCACAAAAGATGATATCATTGAACTGACCAATGGCTGTATTTGCTGCACCGTGGCTGACGATTTTATACCAACCATCACAAAGCTCATGGAGAGTGATCGTCGCCCCGATCATATTGTCATTGAAACCTCAGGTCTTGCCTTGCCACAGCCGTTGGTCAACGCATTTAACTGGCCAGAAATTCGTGAACAGGTAACGGTTGATGGTGTGGTCACGGTTGTGGATGCGGCGGCTGTTGCAGAGGGTCGGTTTGCCCATGATCACGATGCGGTGCAAGCCCAACGTGAGCAAGATGAAAGCCTAGATCATGAAAGCCCGCTTGAAGAATTGTTTGAAGACCAAATCGCCTGCGCAGATATGATTGTGCTGAATAAAACTGATCTTCTAGCTAAGGATAAATTAGCGTTTATTGAAGGAGAAGTGCGGGATTCAACTGAGCGACGGGTTAAACTCATCCATGCGGGGCTCGGTAATGTGCCGAGTGCGGAAGTGTTGCTCGGCTTAGGTGTTGGTAGTGAGAAAGATTTGGAAAACAGGAAAAGCCATCATGATCATCATCACGCTGATGGCCATGAGCACGACCATGAGCACGATCATGATGAATTTGAAAGTTTTGTGGTTGAAGGCGGGAGCGTCAGCAACGCAAAGACATTAGCTACGGCGCTTGCCACCGTGATTGAAAAACACGACGTGCTGCGTTTGAAGGGCTTTGTTGAGGTTGAAGGTAAACCAATGCGCATGGTGGTTCAGGCCGTCGGAAAGCGTATTGATACCTATTTCGATCGTGATTGGGCAAAGGATGAAATCCGCCGTTCAAGACTTGTGGTGATCGGCCTCCATGATCTGAATGAAGCTGCTATTCGTGAAGAAATAACGGCGGCACTTAGTTAGTTAGGCTTAACCATGCACCTACTGCTTGCTCAAAAAGGGTCTTTGGCGGATGCTGATGAAGCGATTGATCTTGGGCAATCGCCTGCTGATCTTGTGGTTATCTCGGCTGCCGATACAGAACTTGCCAGTCTGGCTTCTGCGCTGCCGACGCTTCAAAGGCAGCCGACCTTGCGCCTTGCTAATCTGATGGCGCTTTCTCACCCAATGTCGATTGACGTTTATGCAGCACAGACAGTAGCCGCATCGAAAATGGTTGTGGTTCGGGTGTTAGGAGGCGAGAGCTACTGGTCCTATGGGCTTGAGGTTTTGCATGCAACTTGTGTTGAGCATGGAGTGATGATGGTGGCCCTACCGGGGGATGATAAGCCTGACCCATCGCTTGATCGGTTTAATACTGTTGATACAGATCAAAAAATGGCGCTCTGGGCTTATTTAAATCAAGGCGGAGCTGGGAATGCAGCGAATTTTATAGCCTACGCCAATGATATTATCCAGGGAAAAAATAGCGATGTCCCTGCTGCCGCGCCACTGTTGAAAGCTGGCCTTTGGTGGCCACGAACTGAGCAACCAACAATTGATCTATTACAAGGGTTTTGGAAAAAACAAGCACCAGTGGTGGCTTTAACTTTTTATCGAGCGCTTTTACAATCTGGCAACACCCAACCCATTGAGGCTTTGGTTGATGCATTGAGGGCACATGGCTGCAACGCGCTGCCGATCTTTGTTTCTTCGCTGAAGGATGAGATATCACAGGCAACCGTTCGGCATCTGTTTGAATTAGCTGCGCCTGTTGTTGTTATCAATATGACTGGTTTTGCGGTTTCTTCACCCGATGGCACCCATGTTCCAACCGTATTGGAAGAAAATGGCTCGGTGGTATTACAAGCAATTCTCGCTGGTGGTGGTGAAGAGGACTGGCTCCAATCAGACCAAGGGCTTTCCTCTCGTGATTTGGCGATGAATGTTGCTTTGCCGGAGGTGGATGGGCGAGTGCTCTCTCGTGCAATCGCTTTTAAAAATGCAGACAATTTCAATGCGGCAACGCAAGCAAATATTGTGCTCCATGTTGCGCGTCAAGATAGGGTTGATTTCACCGCAAATTTAGCCGCAGCTTGGGCTCGGTTACGGCTTGCTAAACCGTGCGATCGTAAAGTTGCGCTGGTGCTTGCAAACTATCCAAATCGCGATGGACGCTTGGGAAATGGGGTTGGATTGGATACCCCTGCTGGCACAATGGAAGTGCTTAGGGCAATGCAACACGAAGGTTATCCAGTCGCTGATCTGCCAGCTGATGGTGATGGTCTAATTAGCCATTTGCAAGAAGGGCCAACCAATGCTGCGCACGATGGGCGTGTTATTCGTGAAGTGATTTGTTTGAATCAATACAATGGGATGTTTAAACAACTTCCCAAACAGATTCAGGAAGAGGTGATAGGGCGGTGGGGAAAACCTGAAGCTGATCCGTTTTATCTCAAGGATCAAAAAGCATTTGCATTATCGCTTTGCAAGTTTGGCGAAACTGTTGTCGGTATTCAACCAGCACGGGGTTATAACATCGATCCAACGGAGACTTATCACTCCCCTGATCTGGTACCGCCCCATGGGTATTTTGCGTTCTATTTTTATCTTCGGAAGGTATTTGGCGCCCATGCCATTGCCCATATGGGAAAGCATGGCAACATGGAGTGGTTGCCCGGGAAGGCGCTTTCACTTTCTGAAAATTGTTATCCAGAGGCTGTGTTTGGCGCGTTGCCGCATCTCTACCCTTTCATTGTTAATGATCCAGGCGAGGGGACCCAAGCAAAGCGGCGCTCTTCTGCGGTAATTATTGATCACCTGACCCCACCATTAACCAGAGCTGAAAGTTACGGCCCTTTGAAGCAATTGGAAGCGCTTGTAGATGAGTTTTACGAGGCTTCGGGTGTTGATCCGCGTCGTTTGCAATATCTGCGCGGTGAAATATTGAATCTCTTAAGTGATACAGGCCTCGATGAGGATGCCGGAATTGTTAAGGGGGATGGTGATGATGGGGCATTGCAGAAACTCGATGCCTATTTGTGCGAGTTAAAAGAAATGCAAATTCGTGATGGTTTGCACATCTTTGGTCTTGCACCAGAAGGGCGGTTGAAAACTGACCTGACCGTTGCTCTAGCACGGGTGCCCCGTGGCCTAGGAGAAGGGGCGGATGGCTCATTGCAAAGGGCTATTGCAGCAGATTTACTGGAATCTGTGAAGTCCTTCGATCCTCTTGATTGTGATATGGGGGAGCCCTGGCAGGGTAAAAAGCCGCAAGGGTTGGCCCAAGTTTCAAAGGATAGTTGGCGCACAAAGGGAGATACGGTTGAGCGGATTGAATTGCTCTCGGCGTTGTTAGTTTCGGGGGGACTTAAGTGCGATGCGAGTTGGACACATACAGCTTGCATTCTCGATGGGATTGAGAAAACTATTCTCCCATCTGTTGAGGCTTGCGGAGCCGCCGAAATTTCTGGTTTTCTTGATGGGCTGGACGGGCGATTTGTTTTACCGGGGCCATCTGGAGCGCCAACCCGAGGGCGCGTTGATGTGTTGCCGACCGGGCGTAACTTTTATTCTGTTGATTCCCGCTCCGTGCCCACACCGGCGGCTTGGCATTTGGGTAAGAAGTCAGCAGAATTGCTCCTCATACGACATCGACAGGAACACGGCGAATGGCCTAACTCCATTGGGCTTTCGGCCTGGGGAACCTCAAATATGCGAACGGGGGGAGATGATATTGCGCAAGCCATGGCGTTGATTGGGGTGAAGCCGGTTTGGGATCATGGTTCAAGACGGGTCACAGGGTTTGAAATTATCACGTTGGCAGAGTTGGGGCGTCCACGCGTCGATGTGACGTTACGAATTTCTGGTTTCTTCCGGGACGCATTTCCAGTTCAAATTGATCTATTTGATAGGGCAGTTCGCGCAATTGCAGCGCTTGATGAAGAGGCGGGCGATAACCCAATGGCCGTTCGCGTAAATGCCGAAGTTACGCAATTTCTGGCAGATGGTTTAGGCCAGAAAGAAGCAACGAGGCGCGCAAGCTTTAGGATATTTGGTTCAAAACCCGGTGCCTATGGTGCTGGCTTGCAGGCTCTCATCGATGAAAAGGGTTGGAAAGAGCAAAGTGATCTAGCGGAAGCATATTTGGCTTGGGGAAGTTACGCCTATGGTGCGGATGCGGAAGGTGAAGAGGAGCGGTCGCAATTCGTGAATCGCCTGAAAACTGTTGAAGCAGTGGTGCACAATCAAGATAACCGCGAGCATGACCTTTTAGACTCCGATGATTACTATCAATTTGAAGGCGGTATGAGCGCGGCGGTTGAGCATGTTTCTGGTGCGCGTCCAACGATTTATCATAACGATCATTCGCGGCCTGAGCGGCCTGTAATCCGAACACTGGAAGAAGAAATTGGGCGCGTTGTGCGGACGCGAGTAGTGAATCCGAAATGGATCGCCGGGGTTATGCGCCACGGTTATAAAGGCGCCTTTGAGATCGCGGCTACGGTTGATTATCTGTTTGCATTTTCGGCGACAACAGGTGCTGTTCGCGATCATCATTTTGATGCGGTCTATCAAGCATTTGTCGGAGATGATGTCGTGCGCGAATTTATGGAGACAAAAAACCCAGCGGCATTAATGGAAATGGCTGATCGATTGTTGGAGGCGCAAGAGCGTGGGCTGTGGACAGCGAAGTCAAACTCGGCAAAGTTTGAACTGGAACGTTTGGCCAAACGAAAAGGAATCGAAGCATGAGTGTTAAAGGGTTGTTTAACGATTATCGAGATTACCTCACCATGCTTGATGATGAAGACATTCGCGATTTTGTGGGTGCGGTTGATTGGTTCCTAAATCAAAGGAATTTGGAAGCTGTAAGGGTTCCCGGGGTTCGTCATATGCAAGGCCTTGATCAATATTCAAGTGGGCATGAACTGCGATTAGTGAATAGTCTGCTTGCGGAATTAGATACTGTTCAATGGATGCGCATATACTCTGAAGACGAAGTTGGTTCCGAATTTCATGAGAATTGGGGCTACCTTGAACTGCTGGGCGGGCGTGGGCATTTTGATAGCAGCCAGCGGGCAGGAGGTTTTTACCTGCAGGGGCCGAATCAAAACTATAAAAGTCACAAGCATGTTGCAGAAGAATTGTTTATTCCATTGACTGAAGGCAGTTTATGGATGCGTGACAATGGTGAGTTCGTGGAGCACCCAGTGGGTGAAGTTATCGTCCATGAAAGTAATGAAGTTCACTCTATGCGCACGAATGACAAGCCCTTACTTGCCCTTTGGATGTGGCGTGATGGCGATTTAATGCAGAAACCGGAGTTTTAAGAAATGGCGAAAAAATCACAGACACTATTGAATATGAGCGAAGAAGAGCTGAATGCTCGCCACACCGACAAAATGAAAAAGAAGAAGGCGGCGCGGGATAAAATCATTGCCACCAAAACCCGTGAGAAGGGTTTGGTGATGGTTCACACCGGTAAGGGTAAGGGTAAATCTACCGCAGCTTTCGGTATGGTATTTCGCGCGCTCGGCAATGGCATGAAAGTCGGGGTTGTGCAGTTTGTAAAAGGCAAATGGCAAACGGGTGAGCGAGTGATTCTTGAGAAGCTTGGCGATCAGGTGACCATGACTGCTATGGGAGATGGTTTTACCTGGGAAACCCAAGATCGCCAACGCGACATTGAAGCTGCCCGTGCTGCTTGGGAGCGAGCAAAGTTGATGATCATGGACGATGAGCATGATATGGTTTTATTGGATGAATTGAATATCGTGCTGCGCTATGACTATTTACCGCTTGCTGAAATTATTGAGTTCTTGAAAAATAAACCCGAAATGAAGCACGTGATTATCACGGGTAGGAACGCCAAAGAAGAGTTGATGGAGTTTGCTGATCTAGTCACCGAGATGACAATGATCAAACATCCGTTTAGAGATGGGGTAAAGGCGCAGGTGGGAATCGAATTCTAATCTGCGCCCAGGAATTTCTTGGGAAGGGAGCTGATGCTGATATTAGATTCGATTAAAGAATTATTGAGCAAGAAATCTTCAGTACAGATGGTGGCGGATGATCCACATATGGCTTCTGAAATTCTTCTCTTGGTGCGGATGATGTTTGCTGATGGCGAGTTATCTAGCGAAGAGCTCATCCTATTCAAGAAAATTTGTAAGAGCTTTTTTAGTATTCCCGAAGAAGACGTTCCAGAGGTTATTCGTTTTCTAAAAGATTTTGGCTACGAGACCAGTGGCGAGCAGGCTGCTGCTACTTTTCTTGATATGCCCGAAGAACGAAAACGTGTGCTCATGCGTCATTTAATTACGATGGCGCGGGCTGATCAAACTTTGCATGAAACTGAGGTATCCTTGATTGCTCGTGTTGCACGGGTTTTAGGCTTCACACCTGCGCAAGTACGCAAAGGTATGTGATGTTTGATCGGGTCATGCAATGGCTGGAAGCGGATGGGGCTGACCACGAGCGGGGATTTAACACCGAGGATATACGCCTATCGATTGCGGCTTTATACTATCACATGATTGCGGTTGATGGGGTTGTGACTGTTGAGGAGCTGCGGCATTTACGCGGGGTTCTACGCGAGCAATTTTTATTGGATGATAAACAAATCGCGCACCTTGCCAACAAGGGCGAGGCGATGGACAAATCCTCAGCGGGAATATTTCCCTTTACGGTTATATTAAACCGTGAGCTGGAAGAGCAAGAACGCAAAGAGGTTTACGATCAATTGCTCACCCTGGCCAAAGCAGATGGCGTCCTCCATTCCTTAGAAGAAGCGATGTTGGATCATGTGAAATTCTTATTACAGCTGCCATGAAGATCGTCGCTTATAGTGTGATAAAAGCCGCAAAATCATTTGCTCTTTGAGGTCGCATTGTTTAGTTTCCACTCAATTCGATGGTGCCCCGAGACGGGCTGAAAACAATTTCGATGCGGTTGACCCAAATAGGGGGCCAAGTTCGGGACTGTCGCCAAAATTTAGTTCTGGTTTATTGAACCAGGGCTGTAATTTGCCTCGATGAAATTGATTTTTATATCGAGGTTGCGCCATGCGAATTCTTTTATTCCTTATCTTTATTGTTGCTGCTGTACAGCCAACATTTGCCTTCGCCCATTGGGGGCATGTTGGTGAATACGCTGGCCATGGTCACACCATTGCAATTGGCGCTCTGGCGGCGGCGGCTGCACTTGCTGCTGCTTTGCGAAAGCCAAATCGTGGGGCTGATGAACAAGAAGAAGAGCAAGACATGGAAGCCGAAGGAGAGACCGTATGAGTAAGACAGAAAAAATTGGCGTTATGATTTGCGGCCATGGCAGCCGTAATCAAAATGCAATGAAAGAATTCGCTCAAGTTTCAGAAGGCTTGAAAGGCCGCTTCGGGGAAGCGCCAGTGGAATATGGCTATCTTGAATTTGCTAATCCGGTTATTTCCCATGGGCTGGATAAATTAAAAGAAAAGGGATGCACCAAGGTTCTTGCGGTCCCGGGTATGTTATTTGCTGCTGGCCATGCCAAGAACGACATCCCCTCGGTGTTGAATACCTATCAAGCGCAAAATCCGGGGATGGAGATCATCTATGGGCGTGATCTTGGTATTGATCTGAAAATGATCCGTGCTGCTGCTGATCGTATTCAAGAAGCAATTGATGCGGCTGGGGAGATCGATTTGAACGATACCCTGTTGATGGTAGTTGGTCGTGGTTCCTCAGACCCAGATGCAAATTCTAATATCAATAAAATTATGCGCATGTTGTGGGAAGGCTTTGGTTTTGGTTGGGGGGAAGTTTGTTATTCTGGCGTCACATTCCCCTTAGTAGAGCCGGGGCTCGAGCACGCGGTAAAGCTTGGCTATAAACGCATTATCGTCTTTCCCTATTTTCTGTTTACTGGTGTGCTGATCAAGCGGATTTATTCTTACACCGATGAGGTGGCAGCGCGGCACCCATCGACTGAGTTCTTGAAGGCTGGATATTTGAACGACCATGGGTTGGTGCTTTCTACCTTTGAAGATCGAGTCAACGAGATTGAGGCTGGTCTCAACGTGATGAATTGCCAAATGTGCAAATTCCGCGAACAGGTCTTAGGGTTTGAAGATCAAATCGGCTTACCGCAGGAAAGCCATCATCATCATGTCGAAGGGATTGGCGGTGGTTTAGAGGATTGCCCTTGTAAAGGGGATTGCGATGCCTCTTGCCGCGATGAAGCATTTTGCAAACAACATGGCTTACCGTGGACGCCGCTTCATAGCCACGACCATGTTGAAGATCATGATCATTCTCACGAGCACGAGCACGAGCACGGGAAGGGGCACGGGCATTCCCATAGCCATGAAGAAGGTCATCACCATCATCCCTATCCCCATGCCGATCATCCATTGGGGCCAAACTCAATGAAGAAAGACGGCTAGTATCAGATCGATGAGTAGTTTTGAGTATATCCATGATCCGGCTGAAATTTATCGCCGCTCATTTGCGACGGTGGAAGCTGAGGCTGGGCTGGATCGATTGCCCCAGGCTATCCGTTCGATCGCAACACGGCTCATTCATTCTTGCGGCATGGTCAATATCATCGATGATCTTGACCATTCATCGGCGGCTGTCGCTGTGGGGCAGGCCGCTCTTCAAGAGGGGAAGCCGATTTATTGCGATGTGGAGATGGTTCGTTCTGGTATAATACAACGGCTTCTGCCTGCCGAAAATCAGTTGATTTGCACCTTAAATGACAAACCCGTTTCGACCCATGCGAAAGCGATTGGTAACACCCGTTCGGCTGCGGCAGTTGAATTTTGGGGAGACGGGTTGCAAGGGGCAGTTGTTGTTATTGGTAATGCCCCAACCGCTTTGTTTCGTCTTCTAGAACTTATCACTGCTGGGGGTGCGAAGCCCGCCCTTGTTATCGGAATTCCAGTTGGCTTCATCGGAGCTGTTGAATCAAAACAGGCGCTTGCGGAGAATTCTTTAGAAATTGATTTCATCACCGTTCATGGCCGTCGAGGAGGCTCTGCTATGGCCAGCGCCGTACTTAATGCAATTGCTGGAGGCTTGGAATAGTGGCAGATCCTTGGCTTGATATCATTGGTATTGGAGAAGATGGCATAGCAGGGTTGTCAAACCTTGCACGGCAAAAACTTGAGGCGGCAGACGTGATTATTGGCGGGGATCGCCATCACGGTCTTTCAAGTGATGTGAAGGCTGAACGGCTCAACTGGCCATCTCCTTTTAATGCGATGATTGATGTCATTCAATCGCACCGGCACAGGAAATTGGTGATTTTAGTCACCGGTGATCCGCTATGGTATTCTGTTGGCGCGCGTATCGCTCGCGCCATTCCCACAAACGAAATTCAATTCCATCCGCAGCTATCAGCTTTTCAATGGGCCAGTGCGCGGATGGGCTGGAGTATGGCTGATGTGGATACAATCACCATTCATGGCCGGGCAAATAGCCAAATCATACCTCATCTAGCGCCCAATGTACGGTTGCTAGTGCTGACGCAAAATGGCCAAAGCCCTGCTGCGGTTGCTGAAATTTTAGTGGCTCGTGGGTTTGGAGATAGCAAAATGACTGCATTGGCGGCACTTGGCGGCGAACGCGAACAACGGTTTGATAGTCTTGCCAAAGAATGGAACCATAAAGTTCCAGACTTTCATACCTTGGCGATAGAGTGTGTGGCAGGGGCGGATGCGCGGTGGTATCCAAACACTGGAGGTCTGCCAGACAACGCATATATTACCGATGGGCAGCTGACTAAACAAGATGTGCGTGCGGTAACGATTGCAAAACTTGCGCCTTATCCAGATGGATTGCTTTGGGATATCGGTGCGGGTTGTGGCTCGATCAGTATCGAGTGGATGCGTGCTGCGCGCGGAGCGATGGCAATCGCGGTTGAATCTAATTCCGAACGATGCAAGATGATTAGCCAAAATTCGATTGAACTGGGCACAGAGAAAATCGAGATTATTGAGGGGGCGGCTCCAGATAGTTTAATAAATTTACGGCAACCAGATGCCATTTTCATCGGTGGTGGATTAATGGCCGAAGGGGTGTTTGATGCGGCTTTTGAGAACCTACGCGGCGGTGGTCGTTTGGTTGCTAATGCGGTGACCTTGGAAAGTGAAGCGCGGTTGGTGGATTTGCAGAAAAAATATGGCGGTGCGCTAATGCGACTTTCTGTACAAAATGCTGAACCGATCGGCCCCTATCGTGGTTGGCGCTCGGCAATGCCAGTTACCCAGTGGCTGTTGGTGAAGCCATTTGGGGAGCCGTCATGAAGGGAACTCTTTATGG
>JAZGFF010000052.1:0-4135 GCA_036479095.1 Rhizobiaceae bacterium
GCGGGTGTAGCTCAATGGTAGAGCAGCAGCCTTCCAAGCTGAATACGAGGGTTCGATTCCCTTCACCCGCTCCAATGGTTTCCCGCAATGGTCTCCGCCCTATTTCGTACTTTGTGCATTCCCTTAATCCCTAGATTGAGCATGAGGCGTTTAGCTTAGCCTGCATCCAAGGGGAGTTTGTACTTAGCCCACGCGAGAAGACCGCCCTGGACGATGTAAAGATCGGTTACCCCCGCATCACTGAGTTGTTTTACCGCTGCTTTCGTGCGCATCCCAGAGAGGCAGGAGAGGGCGATCTTGCAGTCAGGGTTGTTAGCTGCGAGAGTCTTAACCTTCGTGACAAAATCGGGGGCGCCGTGTGTAATCCCGTGACTGCCTGCAGGTATACCGGTTTGGTGCCATTCATTTGGTTGACGTACATCGATGATCAGAAGCTCGCCAGCACATTGTTTGCTATGAATTTCTGGTGGAGTGATAACCTGGGCTTTTGAGCCCAGGCCAAAGAAAGATAATAGAGACATGCTAGCTTAGCCGTCTGATTTACGGGTGCTTGCACCAAGTATACGATACAGTGGGCAAAAGCTCACAAATCCTGTGACGAGTGCGATTGCACCAGCAACCATCATGACGATACCAAGGGTGCTTGATGTGCTAGCCACCATGCCCATAAGCGGTAGGCCGATGAGGATGATACCGAGGATGATGCGGAAGATACGATCGGCAGAGCCGACATTTGCGAGGTTCATTGGAATTCTCCTTTAATAGGGTTGAGTCTTAATATACGAAATCGAAGCATATAGCACTGTGACTTAGTCACCAAACTTCATTTTCTCTGTTAGTCCCTTTTTTGAGACAATCTTGAGTCCGCCCCGATACCGCTCTATGAGGCTGGATTTTTGCCAATTTCCTAAGCGGCGGCTGACAACTTCACGGGCTGAGCCGATATCGGCGGCAAGTTGCTCATGGGTGGCTTGGACTTGCCCCTGCTCATTACTCAATTCAAGTAAACGATGGGCGAGGCGGTTATCAAGAGGTGAAAATGCTACCTCATCAATCCGATTCATCATGGAGGCAAGGCGTGTTGCAAAAGAACCAAAGACAAGTTTGCGAAATCCCTCGCTGGTTCCTAATAGGCTCTGGAATTCATGATGGGGCATGGCTAGGGCAATTGTTTCTTCTTCGACATGGGCCTCGGCGTTGTAGTCGGCACCACCCAAAAGACAAGATGTGGTGAGGATGCAAGTTTCACCCGCACCAAATCGATAAAGCATGATTGACTTACCATTTCGGGCAATCAAATCGACGCGAACGGAGCCTTCCAATAAGTAATAAAAATTTCGACAAGGATCTCCGGCAGTAAATACCTGTTGCCCTGCTTGCAATGAAACCTTATGGGCTTTGGCGAGAAAGGTAGGGATTTGCATGGCTATTCCGCAGTTTTTGGATTGAGAATTAGACCCGCCAGAAGGCGATCCACGGGGGCATAGTCATCGGTGAGCGTGACTAGGTTTTGTTTGCCGACAAGCTCAACCATCAAATCAATTGGCCCCCTTGCCCATTGGCGGCGAAACCCATAACTGGCCGTTAATAATCCCGTTGATGACGGTTTGTCAGAAGCGACAACCATCCATGTAACCCGGGCGTCATTCTCCTGGACTTGGTCAACATCAAGCCATACCTCAACAACCGGGAATTGGAGCTTTAAGGTTTGCACTAAGGAGAGAAGAAAGCGGGGCTTTTTTAGACTATCGACAACATTGATTGTGTAGAGCCCTTCTTCTTTCAGATGGAATTTTACCAATTGATGGAATTCATCGGAAATCAAATGTTGGGGGATCGATATATCGTGGAAGGCATCGCCAAATATTACATCAAATTTATCCGTATGCGGCTGTGCGGCAAGTATTTGACGTGCGTCGCCGTGGATAATTGTGAGGGCGTCAGATTTTGGCAGCCACATTTTTTCGCGGGCAATTTTGGTGACTTGCGGGTCTAACTCTGCTGCCACAAACCGTCCCTGCGGATAGCGTTTGAGCCAAGCTCTTGGTAGCGTATAGGCGCCGCCACCAACAAAAAATACTTCGAGTTTTTCCCCTTTGAAGCGGGTTCGGACAATTTCATCAATCCCCTGCACATAGGGTGTAAGGAGGAGGGTGGGGTCTTTCGCATCGTTGATGCCATGGGCGAGATGATCAAGGGCCATGACCTTGCTCTCATGACCTAGAAAATTAATGGCATTGACCCGAATGCAAAAGTATGAACTCTCTTTCAAACATGGGCTCTTTAGCCCAAGAGCGCCCTGGTATTGATAGGTGCCAAGGGCGCAAGCGATCAATGCGATTGTTGCGAGTATTCTTGGTTTCATCAGCCAATAATGGAGGGATAACAGGCCATACACAGCGGCAATAATCATCACAGACCCAGAGGTCCCCACCCAAGAGATCAGCACCAATCCAGCGACCAAAGTCCCAAGTATTGCGCCAAATGCTCCAAGCGCAAACATCAGTCCCAAAACGCGGCCATGGCGAGAAGCGGGGACACTATCAAGCGCCATTTTTGTTAAGAGGGGGGAAAGCATTCCAGCAACCATGCTAGGAAGAAAAAAGCCAGCCAACGACAATAGACCGACGTGGGATATGGGATCATTATTAGCAAGATAGGGAGCTATTAAACGTATTGCTCCTAGGCTAACGATCGTTGCGAGAGCCGCACAGGTAAGACTGATCGCCACCCAGTTTTTTGGGGTGCGACTTCTATCCGCAAGGGTGCCGCCAATCCAATGGCCAAGAGAAAGGCCCGCCAACACCACCGCGATGATCATCGTCCATGAATATAGCGACATGCCCACATAGGGTGCCAATGCACGCCCGGCAACAATTTCTAAGGCCATGGACGCAGCCGAAACCAGAGTTAAGGTCAAAGGGTGCCATAGTCCTATTTTGGAATCCTTGTTCATTGAAATTGACCGCTCGACCTTTTGATATTTGAGACAGAATAGCCAAATTGGGCAGGCAATCAATGCTACCGCATTTTGCCCTCAGGTTGTACTATTGTTTTTGCATGCAAAAATCCTCCTCACGATTTTTCGCTAGAGTATTCCTCAGACCTTGCCCCAAAGTTGGGGACGGCGGAGCGCTTGGCTTTACCGCAAAGCGCTTTTGAATAAAAATTGGCTCAGCTTCACGCTCCACCCCGGCATTGTTTCTCGTTCCACTTTCCATCCACACACCACTTATTGGCTAAGTCCTCGTTTAAAAGAACCCGTGAACACGGTCAGGCAGGCTGGTTTTTCAACCCTGCGGCACTGATCCTAAGTTCGCTCGATGGACTGACAAATACCAAAATGCCAAGCCACCGAATCCGGACCCAATGAAATGACGTTGGTGATCGGCCACGTCCCCGTCTCATCAGGCGCTGGCAATATGGGGCATGGGGAATTGGCGGGGATAAGTTTTTTGAGAAAAAGTTTGCTGAGAGCCTTTGTTGTCCTTCGCGCTGTAGCGGGAACCCAACCATCAACAAATTCAACAAAGGCGATTTATCCCCGCAAAATCGCCTTTACTATTTAGGCCCTAGGCGCCTTTACTATTTAGGCTCTACGCGCCTTTGATTTTCACGGAGGTGTTTTCGTCCAACTGCACGGTTCCTACTCTTTTGATGTAGCTGGATACCACATCCCAGATTGCCGGGCCTTTTGTGCCTTCGTTGACGGAGGTCCATCCGGACACAACGTAGTTTTTATTCGGGTCGATTTTCTCGCCGGTTTTCAACAGGGTCATATCAGAGAACCGTTGGCCGATGGGCTTGGAGATATCCATCGTGTAGCCCATGCCGCCAACGCGAACCATATCACCGCCCTGTTGGTAGTAGGGGTCGGTGTTGAACAGGTTATCGCCGACATCTTCCAAAATATCCTTGATGGTGGTGCCGCTCATTTCTGAACGGTAAGCGGCAGGATAACTCATGGCGGTGGCGTTGAACAAATCTTCGGTTGTGATGTCTTGGCCCGGCAACAGGGATGGCCCCCAACGGAAGCCAGGGGAAAGAGAGATGTCCGACTCGCGCTCTTCAATCAGCGCTTGGCAAATCAAATCATCAAAAGTACCGTTGAAGTTACCACGGCGGTACAACAGGC
>JAZGFF010000053.1:0-2276 GCA_036479095.1 Rhizobiaceae bacterium
AATGGCGGTGAGCCGTTGACGCCAAAAGTGCTCGGTGCCGTCTTTCGCAGAACCAAGGCCGCGAACACGGGATAGGGGGGTGTGCATATCGTTTTGATTTGCCATCTTGCTCTCCTAACGAACGATGTAGCCAGCAGTCCAAACTAGGAATGTTAGCAAAGCTGAGGCAACAGGATGAAAGTATGCCATTTTGGTGGTGAAGCTTTTTTCCAAAGCTCGCCCTGTATCTTGAACCAAATGTTTCAAACCACCAAGCATGTGGTGGATCAGGGCAAATGTGTAGGCAAATAGGATAAGCCGACCAAGGAGTGATCCGAAGAACCAATCCACCGTGGCAAAATTTTCTGCACCGGATGCAGCAGCGATCAACCACCAAGCAACCAATAGGGTGCCAAAATAAAGCGCAACTCCCGTAATGCGATGCAGAATAGACATCATCATTGTTGGGATCGGCTTATAGATGGATAAATGCGGTGAAAGCGGGCGGGGCTTTGGGGCGCCGGTGGGAAAAGCTGAGCTTGAAGATGTCTTGGTCATGGGTGTCCCGAGGGAAAAGGCTTGTGTACTAGGGGCAACCTAGACAATCACGCTCAGAAATAAAAGTGGCCTAAGGTGGTAGGGCGCAGTTTTTTTGATTTTTCTTTAAGCTGCAGCTTCGAGCAAAAATGTTGCGGCATTAACGCGGTTGCGCCCGTTGTTCTTGGCGCGGTAGAGGGCGCTATCTGCCAAAGTAAATAATTGTTCGTATTTTTCACCTTGCTCTAATTGCGCCACGCCAAAACTTGCGGTGCAATTGTCATCGCCTAAGAGTGCGCTGAAATCATGATTTTCTAGGGTGCTGCGAATGGTTTCAGCAACCAAGCGTGCGCCGTTGATATCGGCATTCCATAGCAAAATCGCAAATTCTTCGCCACCAATCCGCCCAATAATATCTGTTTCGCGGTTGCTTTTCTTTAACAATGCGCCCGTTGTCTTCAGTATTTGGTCACCGACCAGATGGCCATGTTTGTCGTTGACGCTTTTAAAGTTATCAATGTCCATAACGATCAAAGACAGGGGCAATGGCGTGCGTTTAACTTGTTGGAATAACCGCCTTGCCTCTGCTTCAAAGCGATTACGGCGATTAAGGCCGGTTAATTCATCCGTGTCCGCTAATTTTTGAACCGCCATCATTGCTTGGTTCAAGGTGAACAGAATAAAACTTAATGCCCCCATTGTGGAAAGAACAATGACCAACAGGTGAAGGGAAATCCATTCAACCGAGCTTTGATAATTACTAAGGGTAAGGCTGGTATCGGCGGAAGCCAGACCATTGGCTAATCGTATGGGCACTAAAATACCTGCGAGAGCAACAACAGCAACAGTGGTGCTGTTGATACTATCTTTGATCGCACCTTTATGCAGCCTATAGGCAATGATGCCCATTTGAAGACCAGATATGCTTCCGGTTATCGCCATTGTCATAAGAACATTGTCATAGACAAACAGAGCAATTGAAGAGAGTACGATGCTGATCAATTGTGTGCTGATAAAGAGTTTGGTTGGCACCGAGATACCAATGCGCAGAAGAACTCCGCGAGCGTAGAATAACACCGAGCTCATGGCGAACAGGCCACAGGCTAAAAAGGAAACGCGTGGCGCTATGTCATGAAATAACCATGTGCCACCAAACGCAATCGCGTTCAATGTGAAGCCGATGGCAAAATCACGGCTGTGAAATTGATCTTTATGGCTCTTCCAGATGAATAGGAAGGTTGCTGCATAGATCAGCAATAAAGTTGGGGTAAGTACCCCTAAAATATCTTTCGGTTCCATAGTTTTGCCCATCCCACTGTGCGTTCGACCTGTGCGTCCGGCAATTATTTTGCCCTGCTTGCAATTGGTTGTAGTGCAAAATTGTTGGGATCATATTGTGATATTTAATCGTATTTTCAGCTTTCGTTTTACAGTTTGGTAACTACGATATTGGAGCTCGCATCCCCTATTCATCACTCCATCGTGAGCATATTTGTGTATCTCAGCCTTGAGTTGGACAGTTTTTATCGGCATTTACTGTCTATCTTTTCAGTGGGAACTAACAAATGGGAATTCACAAATGAAACTCGCTATAATTGCTGCCCTTACTTTTTCATCACTCGCATCTTCTCCCATGGCTTTGGCAGCAGAGAAAGAAGCGATTTTTGCTGGCGGGTGTTTTTGGTGCATTGAGAAGGATTTTGAGCATGTTGATGGGGTGAAAGAGGTGGTCTCTGGTTACACGGGGGGCACCTTGAAAA
>JAZGFF010000054.1:0-4720 GCA_036479095.1 Rhizobiaceae bacterium
AATTGCTTCACCACCGGCTGCTTTTATTTCAGCAACCACAGCTTCGGCGGCTTTTGAAGACCCGCCCGTACCATCGCGGGCACCGCCGAAATCGTTGATTACTACTTTTGCACCCCGGGCTGCAAAAGCCATGGCGTGAGATTTTCCCAGACCATTGCCGGAGCCCGTAACAATAATAACTTGATTGTCGTAACGAATTTCGCTCATGTTTGTTCTTTCAAAATAATAAGACCAAGCCATTCAGCGGTGAGCGCGGGACGACTTTCGCCCTCGATCTCAACGGTGATGCCTGTTGTTGTTAAAATGTTGTTGGGTGTTTTCTCATCCACCGCACGGGTAACAAATTTTGCCCTAACCTTTGCACCAGCTTTCACAGGCGAAGTAAAACGAATGCGGTTGAAGCCGTAATTGATCCCCATCGCGGTTCCTTCAATCACAGCTTCGCAATCATAGCTCATGGCTGAGAGCATCGAGAGGGTCAAAAAGCCGTGGGCAACGGTACCACCGAATGGGGTGTGTTTCGCTTTTTCAGGGTCGCAATGGATGAATTGCCAATCCTCTGTTGCATCGGCAAAGGTATCAATCTTGCTTTGATCGAGGGTAAACCAGCGCGAATAACGCGGCTCTCCACCAATTTGTGCTTTCAATTCATCGAGGCTGATGGTTTTCACTTCGCTCATTTTTCACTTACTCCGGAAACACTTTTTCATCGCCCGTATCAACCACATATCCACCATCAAGCGGGATGGTTGTGCCTGTAATATAAGAGCCACCATAGCCACAAAGGAATAGGGTTGCTGCTGCAATATCCTCTGCACGGCCAATGCGGCCAAGGGGGTTATTTGCCCCAACAGCCGCAGCACCTTCAGGGGTTGCGGTAGCAAAAGCGGTCATCCTACTGGGAAATGGGCCAGGCGCAAAGGCGTTGACCGTAATGCGCCGCTTGGTTAGTTCATTGGCCAGTATTTTTGTCAAATGGATTACCGCGGCTTTTGATACTGAATAGGAATAGGCGCCCGCCGCAATCGGCACGATGCCCATGACAGAGGCGGTATTGATCACGCGAGCTGGGTCTTCATCACTGGCCGCAGCTTCCAATAAAGGGGTTAAATCACGGGTCAGCTCGAAAATAGAGGTGACATTTACCGACATGATTTTATCCCAAGCAGCACGGGGGAACTTCTCGTATTCTTCACCCCATGTTGCTCCGGCATTATTTGCGAGAATGTGCAACTTGTCGGTGCGTTTATTGACCTCAGCAACGAGAGCTTCAACACCTTCGGCTGTCCCCAAGTCTCCTGCGAAGCCTTCGGCTGATCCGGAAGCACCCAGCGCATTTAACTGTTCGGCCACGGCCTCACAGGCATCGCCCTTTCGCGAAACAATGAAGACACGGGCACCAGCATTGACCAATGCTTCAGCCATCATGCGGCCAATACCGGTCGCACCACCGGTGACCAATGCAACTTTTCCCTCAACAGAGAATAGAGAATTCAGATAGGAAGCCATGGCGAAGCCTTTACAACTCTTGGTTGGTAATTTTTCTAATTCACAGCTTATGCAGTGACGTGCCCGTTGACAACCTACTCGGTAGTATGTTTTTTGTTTCTCACAGTTTGATGTGCGAATGGGATGAACGGTTGAGTGTTATTGAAGCTCTTATGTTGGAAACAACAAACGAGAATTCCCCACCAACGAACTCCCATGCCGATATTTTATCAGCCGCAGCCCGTTGTTTTAAGGAGAATGGTTTTTCTGCGACGAGCATCGATGATGTTGCCCATTCACTCGGCGCAACAAAGGGGCGGATCTATCATCACTTTCGCTCTAAAACTGATTTGTTCTTCGCGGTTTATCGTCGCGGTATGGAAATAAACTTTCAAGCCACCCTGCCCCAGTCAAAATATGAGGGCGATACTCTAACCCGCTTAGCGCGTATGGGGTTAACCCACGCTGTTACGATGATGGCCTATCAAGATTTCCAACGGGTATTGTTGCAAGGGGTTACGATGCACCAAACTGGTTCCACCACGGCGGCGCAACGTGTTACCCTTGATGAATTGATTGAAATACGCAATCAATATGAAGCTCTTTTCCGTACTGCTATTGAAGCCGTGGCAAAAGAACAGAAGCTTGTTTTGACCAATCCATCAGTGGTTTCAAAAAGTTTTTTGGCGGTTTTGAACAGCAGTGTTTTTTGGTACACGCCACGGGTTGAAAACGATAAACAAGAACAGATTAATCTAGCTCGCGAATTAGTAACATTCGCGCTGAATGGTTTTGGGGCAACATTGTCTGCTGATGCCGATTTATTTTTAGGAGAACTGAAATGAGTATGGATTTAGGATTATCCCCCCGCGTGGAGGAGCTACGCAATAAAGTTGCGGATATGATCGAAAATCATGTGCTTCCCCTAGAAGAAGAATACCTGGCGGAGGTCGATAAGGGGGATCGCTGGGAACACACACCGCGCATGACCGAAATTCTTGAAGGATTAAAAGCCGAGGCTAAAAAACGTGAGCTTTGGAATTTTTGGCTCACCGATTCCAAACGCGGCTATGGCCTCACTACTGTTGAGTACGCCTACCTTGCCGAAGAAATGGGCAAGGCGCATTTAGGCGCTGAAACCTTTAACTGCTCGGCTCCTGATACCGGTAATATGGAAGTATTCGAGCGCTACGCCAATGACCAACTGAAAGAGAAATGGCTGAAGCCTCTACTCGAAGGTGAAATACGTTCGGCCTATGTGATGACAGAGCCTGATGTTGCCTCTTCAGACGCTACTAATATCAATATGTCCTGTGTGCGTGATGGTGATGAGTATGTGTTAAACGGTGAGAAAATTTGGATATCAGGGGCCGGTGATCCACGTTGTAAGGTCTATATCGTCATGGTGCGAACCGGTGATGATGAGGCGCCAAAGCACCAACGGCATAGCCAGATCATTGTTCCTGCAGATACCCAAGGCATCGAAATGCTACGGCCAATGCAGGTCTTTTCTATGGATGATGCCCCCCATGGCCATATGCATATTCGCTTTACCGATGTTAGAGTTCCCGCGTCCAATTTGTTGCTCGGTGAAGGACGGGGTTTTGAAATTTCTCAAGGTCGTTTAGGGCCTGGCCGTATTCACCACTGTATGCGAGCAATTGGGCAGGCTGAATTAGCGCTATCGTTGATGTGTAAGCGCTCCATATCGCGAGAAGCTTTTGGCAAACCGCTGGCGCAACTTGGTGCAAATTTCGACATCATCGCCAATGCAAGGATGGAGATTGAACAGGCAAGACTGCTCTGCTTGAAAGCTGCATGGATGATGGATCAAGGGGATGCACGGGCGGCAGCACCCTGGATTTCCCAAATAAAAGTTGTCGCGCCATTGATGGCTTTGAAGGTAACTGATGATGCTATGCAAATGCATGGCGGGATTGGAATTTCGCAAGATACCCCGTTAGCGCGTCAATGGATGCACCTTCGCACCTTGCGGTTCGCCGATGGACCCGATGCCGTTCACCGCCGGCAGGTTGCTCGCGTTGAATTAAAGAAACATACTCAACAAAAAATGACATAGGAACAGATGATGAAAGCACTCCTGCTTAAAAATGAAGGCTTCGCACGCACAGCGCCCGATTCACTGGTGCTCAGCGATATGTCTGCTTATGTGGAATTAGGCGAGATTGAAGAGCCGACCCCAGCCGAAGGACAAGTGAAAATAAAAATAACCTTAGCCTCCATCAATCCTTCTGATGAAATGTTTATCATGGGCCTTTATGGCCAGCCGCGCCTGCTTGGCAATGCTGCTGGCTTTGAAGCGGTTGGAGAGGTTGTTGAATCAGGTGGAGGGCCGATTGCTGATGGTATTAAGGGACTGCGCGTAGCTTTTGTTGCCGCCCCTGGGTTACCTGGCACCTGGAGTGAATTTTCAATCGCCGAAGCAGCCACATGCATTCCACTTATTCCTGGTGTTCGTGATGAGGATGGGGCGGCGATGATCGTCAATCCTCTCACAGCCCTTGCGATGTTTGACATTGTCAAAGAAGAGGATTCCAAATCTTTCCTCGTTTCTGCTGGTGCCAGCCAATTGTCCAAATTGATGATCAGCGTGGCAAAAGACGAGGGTTATTCATCGATTGCGATTGTCCGTCGTGATAGCCAAATTGAAATGCTCAAAGAACTGGGGGCAACCCATGTGCTGAATAGCGAAAGTGAAACGTTTAGCAAAGACCTACGCACACTTACTCGCTCAGAAAAACCTCGGGTGTTCTTAGATGCTGTTGCAAACCAAACATCTGCCCAAATATTTGATGCGATGCCCAACCGGGCAAGATGGGTGATCTACGGCAAACTCGATAAACAATTGCCAACCATCATGCAGCCTGGGCAACTGATATTTCAATCAAAGCGTATCGAAGGGTTTTGGCTCACGAGGTGGATGCTGGATAAACCGATGGCAGACAAAATGGCTGCTATACAAGCGGTTCAATCAAGATTTTCAAGCGGTGAATGGCAAACAGATGTCACGGCCATCGTCAGTTTAGACGAGGCGATTCAACGGGTGCCAGAAGAATTGGCTAAACTGAACGGCAAAGTGTTTATCAAACCAAAATAAACGAGGAGCGTATTCTTACCCCTTGCAGATAACTGGGGAAGAGATATGCTTTAACGGGCAGCGCTGTTGCGTAAAGCGCCTTGGGAGGAAGTAAATTTGGATTTGATCCAACTT
>JAZGFF010000055.1:0-8151 GCA_036479095.1 Rhizobiaceae bacterium
AAACAATAAAAAACCGGAACCCAAGGGCACCGGTTTAAATTCACTTCACTCTTCAAATTAAGTTCACCAAATTTCGAGGCGCAAACCAAATTTTACTTGATGAAAATTCGTTGGAACTTCTGCATCAGCTAAGCCATAAGGCCCACCCCAAATTGGGCTATTGAGTGTTTTCAGATAGGTGTAAGATGTATCAAGAAACAGGTTCTCAGCAATTCGATAAGAACCACCCAAGCTAACCGATCCAGCTAGATGGTAGGCAGTGCCATTATTACGTTCGCCCTGCTGTTGGTAACGACCGCCAAAGGAAGCCGTGCCACCATCAGTTGGGCCACAACGTTCTTCTTCAGCTGCTTGACAGGTGACAGAACCGACAATCGAAGTGTATGTTGTGCGAACAAGACCCGCACCCATGCCGATGAAGGGTCTAAAACCTAAAAATTTATTGTCAAAATCATAGTAAATATTAGCCATTACATTTTGCAAATCGTAAGATGATTCACTATCTTCAATACAGTTTGTGATCGGCACATTGGGAATTATGCCGCCCAATGGCGTTAACCTAGAACCATTCAAACATGGAGCTCTCAACACAAGTAATGGAGAGGTTTCAGTTTGTTTGGACATCCCCAGTGAGGCGAGTTCAATATCTGCCCTGAAATTACGAGAAAAACGGTAACCCATACCAATTCCAGCGCTAAATACATTACTGGTTTCTTGTTCTTTGACCAGTTGATCCGTTGTCCCAGCGATTGGTGTTGAAGTCTCTTTTGAGAACAAATTTTCATGGGCCGTAACGGCAACGTGCCCCCGTAAATACCAACCGGTTCCATATTCTACTTGGGTTGTTTCTTGCACTTGATCACCAAGAATATCAGCAGCATTTGCCGATGGTGTAACAACACTTGCCATGAATGAGCTAAGCATCCCTACTGAAGCGACAATTGAAATGTATTTTTTGCCTATAGCTTTCATAATACAATATCTTCCCTAGAACTCGGTACGTTTCGGATTGGCAGCTAGCCACATCCTAAGGGCACACAATTTACAAAATTAGTGGAAAGGCCGAGCACTCGCCCTTTCCTTTTTTCATTTCGCTCACGCAAGAGCTAAGTAGGTTTGACCCTACCAGATTTGGTAACGAAGACCGGCGCGGATGACGTGGCTCGTAATGCCCTTGTCGTAACCTTGGGTGCCAGAACCGTCCAACCACTTGAACATATCACCACCTGCAATGCTGCTGTAGGTATAGCCAAGATCGAGCTTTGTATTTTGCGAAATGTCGTAGGAGAAACCAGCATGCAGTGCATAAGCAAAGCGCCAAGATGCAACTCCTGCATGGGTATCGGCAGGAATTCCGCCAACAGGGCAATCAACATTTACGTCTGCTGTACAGGTTTGGGTGTTGACCAAATCACTCCAGCGAACGTAAGCGCCACCAATACCAGCACCAACATAAGGCGTGATGCCACTAAAGTTACCCAAATCAACATAGGCGTTAGCCAAAAGTTTCAAGGCAGAAACCGAAGATACATCAGTCGAAGTACAGTTACTGAATTTGGTATTTGGATCGCCAAGAGCTGAACCATCAGCCAAGAGAAGCGCGCCTGGAGCAGTATAAGTACCACACTCGCCGGCTGTTGAACCGGTGAAGGCTGAGGAGAACACATATTCGCCTGTTAGATCAACACGGAAATTTTCGTTGATCTGATAACCAATACCAAGACCAAGATCATAGGAGTTTTTCAAACTAGCTGATGTGAAAGTTTTTTCAGTGCCTGCACCGCCAACGGAGTACATTGGATTTTCCATCGAGTGTATATCGTAGGTGATATCACCACGAAGATACCAACCACCTGATTGTCTTGTGATAACCTCAGGTGCTTCAATGACTGGTGGATCAACCAATAGATCTGCGGCGTGAGCCGTTGTTGGCACGATGGCCACTGCAGAAAATAATGCAGCTGAAATAAGTGACTTTTGAATAATAGAGCTGCCCATTTGCAACATCCTTCCTAAACTACCCTTCCATACTCGCAAGGGTTACGTGAAACTCGAATGGATATTGCAATGAATAAGTTAAACTTGGATTAACTCTGTTTTTTAACTGTAATTTTTAACGTTACTAAAACCTTAACGCAGCCCCGCCCATCCGTTGGGCGGTTGCTGAATTTTATTATAACACCTTAAAATATTTAGATAATTACACTGCGGTGAAAACGATATCTTCGCCGTCGGTCTTCACACTAAGGGAAAGACCAGCCTCTTTTGCCAACATAATTGTATAATAATGCTGCACCCCGTGGGCATTTATTTCGCCTTCTACCCTACCATTTAGCATATCAAGGAAGTCCGAAGGCACCCTAGCTTTTGGCCCCACACAGCGTATTACGAAGGTCGCATTTTCTCCTTGATCAATAATTTTAATGGCCATATTTCCACCTCGTGGAATGGCACCAAGAGAAAGTAAAAACAGATTCAATAACAACTTTACGTGGTTCTTAGGAACAAGAGAACGAATGCCCTCCCAGCTCATATCGGCTTTTTCACCCTCGATATACCCACGAACCACTTCTTCTGCATCGCCCGTATCAATGGAAGAGCTAGCCGAACCAGATGCCCCAAATGCAAGTCGCGAAAATTTCAATTTAGCGGTGGCAGATTTAGCGCTCTTCTTAATCAGTTCCATTGCAAATTCATGCATTTCCTCGCCTTGATCTTCTTCCAACACTTCTAATCCGTTGGCTAAAGCCCCAACTGGAGAAATAATGTCATGGCAAAGTTTACTAGATAAAAGCGCTGCAAGATCGAGAGCGGAAAGCGTTGGAAGTTCTGGCATTAAGCTGATCCCAAATAAGTATTGAGCAAAAAAATCGCCCCAATGAAATTTCATGAAATTTTTGAGGTTCGGAAAAACGCAAGTTACAAAGCCGAATCAGCCAAAACTCCAGATAAGAATCGATACACAACCCCATGAATCATGAAAACCCCCAGAGTAGAACATTTGGCACCGCACTCTTAAGTTAAAAAAGATTTTGTTTACCCTATCGCAAACATTTTAAGTCAAATTGTCAGCAATTCCCTGAAACGGACTTATTCCCGTTTCACTAATCTACTCTGCCATAATTTGCAGAAAACATTCCCCACGTTCCCGTTTGGTGAAGGATCAGTTCCATGAATTTTATGAATATACGCAAGCCCAAGAAATTCGCACTTGCAGCAGGTCTAGCCCTCAGCATGGCTTTCGGGGTTTCCCTATCTACAACAGTGGTACCCAGCCACGTTTATGCGGCAGAGGCACAAACCTTTTCTCCCAATGAGCTTGTCAATGCAGGCCATGGGTTCTTTGGTCAAACCTCTTCTGGCCTTGCCACTTTGCTTGAAAAAGCTGTCAAAGCTTATGGCCTCCCAAATGGCTATATCCTTGGAGAAGAAGGCTCCGGTGCCCTTGTCGCTGGTCTTCGTTATGGGGAGGGTAAGCTTTACACCAAAAATGCTGGCGATCATCCCGTATTCTGGCAAGGTCCCTCCATTGGTTGGGATTTTGGTGGCGATGGTAACAGAACCATGATGTTGGTGTATAACCTCACCTCAGTAAAAAAGATTTATAAACGCTATTTTGGCGTAAGTGGCTCCGCCTATTTGGTTGGCGGCTTGGGTATGACAGTCCTAAAACGAGGCGACACCATCCTTGTTCCAGTCAGAACTGGCGTAGGTGCACGGCTCGGGGTTAATGTTGGTTATCTAAAAATGCGTAACCGGCCAACTTGGAACCCATTTTAAGTGCAAGCTCAACGTTTACTCTATTTCTTAAAACAACTGGGAAAAGCCTGCCTGATGTGGCAGGCTTTTTTTTGATCACAAATACTTGCTAAACTCGATAATTAATTACCGTTGATCAATTTACGGATAAAAAGGACCTACCCAGTGTTAGAAAGCGGCCTCTATTTTACCCTCGGCTTTATGTGCTCCGCACTTATCGGCCTTTTGGTCGCCCCTGCTATATGGCGCCGCGCGGTTGCCCTCACCCGTAAACGGATCGAAAGTTCAGTGCCTCTGACTTTGAACGAAATCCAAGCTGATAAAGATCAACTCCGTGCTGAGTTTGCCATGAGCACCAGGCGACTTGAAGTTAGCCTTGAAAAACTAAAAGAACGGGCAGCAGAACAACTGATAGACATCAATCGTCGCCGCGATGAAATGTTGGAACTTGAAGAGCAAGAAGTTGAAAAATCTGGCCGCATTATGGAGCTTGAAGCACAATCCGCAGAGCTACGTTCTGAAGTAAATTCCCGTGAAGAACGCCTTAGCCAAACCTCCTCTACGCTCACCACAGTCCAAAATAAATTAGAAGAACGTGCCCAATCTTACGAAGAGCTTGATCAAAAATATCAAACCGCAGTTGATGATTTCGATGGGCAAAAAATTGAAATGGTCGCCCGTGAAACCCGTCTCGATACCATTCAAGATGAAGCTCGAACCTCTCGAGAAAAATTAAAATCACAAAATACTTCACAGCTAGAAATGCAAAAGCATGTCAAATCTTTAGCCGCCTCGTTGAAAAAACAAGAGCGGCATAATTTAGAACTCAGTGAAAAGTTAGCACGGTTCCAAAGCCAATCCGCTGATATGGAAAGTCGATTGGACCGACGCGATGCCGATATTGCCAGATTACGTGGTAAATCAGGTGACACCAGCTCTCACACCATTGATCTCGAAAAAGCGCTCGATACAAGCCAAGCGGAAAAACTCGAACTTGAAACAGAATTAGCCACCCTAACATTACGAATGGAAGCATCCTTAGGCGGCGGTGGTAAAACATCAAAACTCTCAAAAACTTCGGATGACAACGAAGCTAAAAATATCAAAAAATCTCTTACTAAAACAGAAGAAGAACGCGATGCTTTGCGTATTGAATTAAGCGCAATCCAATTAGCCACCGAGGGCGATTGGGATATGGAGCGCCGCGAAAATGCCCTTGTTCGTGAACGCATCAATGACCTTGCTGCTAAAGTTACGGCCATGACCGCCTCTATTGAGGGCCCAGATTCTCCCATAAATGCTGCCCTCGCAAAAAAGAAAAAGCGAAATACGCGCAGCCCTAATTCAACCACCAAATCTGGCAAGAGCACAAAAAAGAATTCTGAACAAGCCGACAGCAAAGTAATCAGCTTGGCCGACAGAATACACGCTCTCCAAGATGCTGCCGAACAAGCATAACTTGATCAATGGCCCATAAAAAATCAGTCAAAAAAGAAGAGTTTCCTGATAAGAATTGCTCCACCTGCGGCAACCCTTTTTCATGGCGTAAAAAATGGGCGAAAAACTGGGCAGAAATGAAATACTGCTCAAGAAAATGCGCCGCCCAACGCAACCCTGTCGCTGCCCGTCACAAATAGCTGTGGCAAATTGCCGCCAATGAAGTTTCTACACGATCAACCCTTGATTTCGCCGCGGTTTTTAGGAATTTTCCATCCTAATTCCAATTGAGGATCATTGCCGATGTTTAAACAAACCAAATTTATCTTAGCGCTTGCATGGTTGTTAAACCCGCTAATCCCTGCACAAAACTTAGCCATTGCTCAAGAATTGATAGTCGGTAACTTAACAATAACAAACCCAATTGCCCGCGCAACACCTCCAGGTGCTAAGGTTGGTGGTGGCTATGTCAGCATAACCAATCATGGCTCGTTGCCTGATTACCTTCTCGGTGGCTCCGCTCACTTCGCTGCAAAAGTTGAAATCCATGAAATGAATATGACCGATGGTATAATGCGAATGAAGAAAATTGAAGGCGGATTAAAAATCCCCGCGGGCGGCACGGTAACGCTACAACCGGGCGGCAATCACATCATGTTCATGCAGCTCAACGAAGCTCTAACAGTAGACCAGAGCCGTAAGGTCACCCTGACTTTTAAAAATACCGGCATGATCGATCTTATCTTCAGCGTAAAATCTATCGCCGAGACGATGAAATTAGGCAAGCCCGAAACAGGTGCCCATAAGGGCCACTTGAAAAAGAAGATGAAGATGAAAACAGACGGCTAACAACCGTGTATTGAGTCCACCCCTACCCCATCACCTCAACCCAGCTTTCCTTGATCTCATCAAGAATTGCTGGGTCGTCGATTGTCGCAGGGATTTTAAATTCCTCCCCATCAACGACCTTTTGCATCGTTGCGCGGAGAATTTTTCCAGAACGTGTTTTCGGCAACCGTTTCACAGGAACAACAATTTTAAATGCGGCCACAGGGCCGATTTTCTCCCGTACCAATTTCACAACTTCGCCTTGTATTTCCTCCATGGGACGGTTCACCCCATTGTTCAAAATGATAAAGCCAGCCGGCAGTTGTCCCTTGAGCTTATCGGCAATCCCAATTACCGCGCATTCTGCGACATCGCGGTGCTCCGCAATTACTTCCTCCATACCCCCCGTTGATAGGCGATGGCCGGCCACATTAATGATATCGTCGGTGCGCGCCATGATGAACAAATACCCATCCTCATCCATGATCCCCGCATCTGCAGTTTGATAGTAACCCGGAAATTCATTCAAATAGGCTTCCCGAAACCGCTCCTCTGCATTCCAAAGTGAAGTGAAGGCCCCTGGCGGCAATGGCAATTTTACAACCACATTACCCAGCTCACCACGCGGCATGGGTTCGCCTTCATCGCTCAATATCTGAACATCATAGCCGGGCATGGCGACGGTGGGGGAACCGTATTTAATCGGCAAGTGTTCAATCCCAAGCGGATTACCAGCAATCACCCAACCTGTTTCTGTCTGCCACCAATGGTCGATAACGGGCGTCTTGAGCAACCGCTCCGCCCATTGAATCGTATCAGGATCAGCCCGCTCTCCGGCTAAATAAAGTGCACGGAAATTGCTAAGATCATAATCCGCAATGAGCTTTCCTTCTGGGTCTTCTTTTTTAATTGCACGAAACGCCGTCGGTGCTGTGAAGAGAACCGCAACATTGTGCTCAGCAATAACCCGCCAGAAAGTTCCAGCATCAGGCGTGCCTACAGGTTTGCCTTCAAACAAAATAGAAGTGTTACCGTTCATCAGTGGCCCATAAATTATATAGGAATGGCCAACCACCCAACCAACATCGGAAGCTGCCCAAAACACTTCGCCAGGATCAACCCCATAGAAATTTTTCATCGTCCAATTGGTCGCAACCATGTGGCCACCATTATCACGCACCACGCCTTTGGGCTGGCCTGTGGTGCCGGAGGTATAGAGAATATAAAGCGGGTCGGTGGCTTTTACTTCTACACAAGCAACTTTCGTTTTAGCACTTTTGTGCTTCGCCACTTCATCTGCATAATCATAATCAAAGCCCTCATTCATTTCACATCCCAGTTCTTGGCGCTGCGAAATAATCGTTGAACTAGGTTTGTGTTTTGATAGTTCAATCGCCCCATCAAGTAGTGGTTTATAGGCTATTACCCGCCCCGGCTCGATGCCGCAGGAAGTCGAAATTACGCATTTTGCCTTGCTATCATCAATCCGCACTGCCAGCTCCGCCGATGCAAAACCGCCAAACACAACCGAATGAACCGCCCCCAACCGAGCACAAGCCAACAGCGCAAATGCAGCTTCTGGAATCATCGGCATATAGATGATAACCCGATCACCCTTGCCAACACCGCGTTCTTGCAACACAGCGGCCAGCGCTTCGACTTCTTGTTTAATTTGCGCGTAAGTGAATTTTTTCGCCTTGCCGGTAATCGGGCTATCGTAGATCAACGCAACCTGATCAGCACGCCCACCCTCAACATGGCGATCAACCGCATTATAGCAGGTGTTGCAAGTACCGTCGGCAAACCAATGGCCATAGATACCTTCATCAGGAAAGAATGCTTTTGTCGGTTTTTTTACCCAATCAATTGCCTCAGCAGCCTCCATCCAAAAAGCCTCTGGATCAGCTTTCCAGCCGTTATAAACCTCCGCATATTTTCCCATAATAAATCCTCCCGATTAACTGCACTAAAGCTAGCAGAGAGAATCAACTTATGTCTATCAAGCTTTAGTTGAAGGCGATCACAAATATTCTTTTAGAGCTGTGCTCGTGCAGGACGCCACTCGAAAATTCTTGATCACAACTAGCGAGACTCAGACTAAGCTGGTGGTTTCGCGATCTCACAGAC
>JAZGFF010000056.1:0-8282 GCA_036479095.1 Rhizobiaceae bacterium
CCATCATCAACCGTGTAGCTGATCGTATCAGAACCAAAATAATCTGCGTTTGGTATGTAGTTCAATGTGCCGTCGCCATTGATGGTCACCGCGCCATTTGTTGCACTGGCAGACCCGGCCAAAACCGTCAACGTATCGCCATCAACATCGCTCGCTGCAGACAACACATCTATATTATTCAAGGCTGTGTCTTCATTCGTGGAAACAACTGCGGGTGAACCCGCAACTGGCGCATCATTGATCGAATTTACCGTCACAGCAACAGACCCAGCAACAGTTCCACCATTGCCATCATCAACCGTGTAACTGATCGTATCCGAACCAAAATAATCTGCGTTCGGCGTATAGTTCAATGTGCCATCGCCATTGATGGTCACAGAGCCATTTGTTGCACTGGCTGAACCCGCTAAAACCGTAAGCGTATCGCCATCAACATCAGAGGCCGCAGACAACACATCGATATTATTCAGAGCTGTGTCTTCATTCGTGGAAACATCTGTGGGTGAACCTGCAACTGGCGCATCATTGATCGAATTTACCGTCACAGCAAACGAACCCGCAACCGTCCCGCCATTGCCATCATCAACCGTATAGCTAATCGTATCAGAACCGAAATAATCTGTATTCGGCGTATAGTTCAACGTGCCATCGCCGTTGATACTCACAGAGCCATTCGTTGCTGAAGTAGATCCCGCCAAAACCAAAAGCGTGTCTCCATCAACATCTGAAGCTGATGAAAGTACATCTATATTATTCAAAACCACGTCTTCATTGGTTGTTTGCGCCGGAATTGAGCCTAGAACAGGGAGGTCATTTACGGGAAGAACATCGATATCAAAGGATGAGTTTGCTTGCCCACCGTTACCATCATCTATCACAAATGATACAGTATCAATTCCGTTGAACAGGTCATCAGGAAGATAACTCAAGGTACCATCATCAAGAATTTCCACGATACCATTTTGCGCGGATGCTTCCACAACATTCAGCGCATCATTATCCAAATCAAAAGCATAGGAAAGAACATCGATATTAGTCAGTAATGTTTCCTCGAACGCTGATTTTAGTGGTGGCGGTGAGGCGAAGGGAGCCGAATTATCAGGCCCGGTGCCGGCAGAGGCAATCGAACCAGAATCCTCCGAACCCTCAACATCATCGGCAGATAATGATTGTTGTTCTGGAGCTTCTGGCGCTTTTTCTTCCCTGCCTCTTCCAGCTTCGGCACTGGGTGTAAACACATCATCAGGCAGAAGATTTTCATCTTCATCATCATCGCGTGTGATAGGCGCGATTGCTCCCGTATCTAAATTTATTAAATCATCATTTTCACCGCCCGATAAAAAAGCTTCCCCCTTAGCGCCTTGCAATGGTTTGATATCATAGGAAGGATTGGCTTGCGCAACTTGTGTGCGCCCAGCGCCCTCCAAATCATTGGCGCTTTTTGCTAATGAAAATCCCCGTGAAGCAAGGCCGACACTGGTAGCCACAGAAAACAAGACAGCCGCAGACGAAGCATCATCAGTGTTGTGTAAGGAAGGCACAACCATAGTGTTCAGTGCACCTTGGTCCACGGCCTTTACATCCCGCACAGTCCAAGTGAACGAAGATTTTAAAACCTTGCGATTGCCCATGCGAATAAGAATAGAAACATGATGAGGCTGCCCCGTTGTGGCATCGTCAGCAATTATCCCCTCAACACGCATTCGAGCGGCATTATATACCAACCCTGATGGCATTCCAAAGAGTTGTAATGAACAGCCGCCTTCCATCATGGAGTTTGTCAGGAAAGACCCTACGTCGAAACTGATTTCCGCTCCCATTTCATCCAACTGATTGGGAATGATTTGATCATCAAGTTCAACTTCTTCTTCTCGTTCATCAAGTTCCAGAGCTTCATCAAATTTGGTAAAATCTACTGCAACCGATTGCGGTGCTTCAAATATATCATCGCCATGAAAAACCGTCCGTGTTTCCCCGTCAGCTCCCAGTTCAATTGCAATGTCATCAAATACAATAGAACTACAATCGGGTAAGACACTATAATTTGTCTCGCTCCATAATATTCCCGAAGCGCCCGGAGCTAGCTTCCAATCAAAAGCCGTGGAGTTGCCGGGCACTGTATAGACAAGCCCCAACTCGCCAGACGAATCTTCCGAAGTCTGCACTGGAGATGAGGTAATACCAGGAATAATTGGAGTTTCTTCGCTCATGTTTTGCCCCTACCGAGAAACGGCAACTTCCCTAATTTTAACCAAATCTCGTAATCTTGGATTGGCCGTTGTGAATGCCAGTTCATAGGCCGCCAACATTTTCTCATGCCGAACGCTCTCTAATGTAATTTGCGCCCGCGCCAGTTTAATTTGATCCGTCAACACATCAGTAATCGAGCGGAAACCAGCTTGGAATTCACGCCGCGCACCCTTCACGCTAATTCTCAGGGCGTTGACTTGTCTTTGTATAATTTTTGTCCGTCTGGTGGCAGAATGGTACGCCGTCCATTGGCGCTCGATCTGTCTTTCCACTAAGCGCCCTTGATCCAAGGCGCGATAGCCCGATTCCAAAGCTTCATGCCTGGCTGCATTTACATTTGGTGCGATTGTCATATCGAACAATGGCACCTTCAAACGCACGCCAATTCGCCACTCGTCACCACCTGAAGATGGGGTAGAATGATATAGATCGCGGTTATAATTTCCGTAGAGATTAATTTGTGGCCCATAACGACCCCGTTCCGCCCGTGCAGCATGTTTGCCTGCAACCGCGGCATGGAGGGAAGCCGCAATTGTTGGGTTATAGCGCATGGCCATATCAACCGCATCCTCAAGACTACGGGGTATATATTGTTTATAGTTTGGAAGTTGCAAGCGTGCTGGAGCGTGTTTACCCGTCACGCTTTCATAATCACTTTGCGTTTCTTCTCTTGTTTTGCGAGCAAGATCTTGTTCAGCACGGGCGCTTTCAACATTTGCATCCGCAATCGCGATATCGGTTTTACTCGCTTCTCCTGCAGCAAACAACTTACGCGCAATTGAGGCAATGCGCTGCATGGCTCGAGTATTTTGACGTAGAGTGTTCTCGATTTTACGGTTCAAACGAAGATTTACATGCGCTGTTATGGCTTCCAATGCCACGCGGTGCTCTTCCGCCAAGTAACTATAATCAGAAGCACGGCTAATGTGCTGTGCTTGACGGTAGGTGTTAAGATTAACGCCGCTAGTATAAATTGGCATCGCAACTTCAATGCCACCGCCAACAATCCGACCACCCGGCCCTGTACTAGAAGATGAACTGCTCGGTGAACTGATACTGGCATCGATTGTTGCCGTTACTTTTGGTAAGAAATTTGCGAGAGCCCCATGGATCCTGGCACGATCAACATTTGCCCGTTCTAACCGAGCACGGGCTGAATAGCTACCGCGCAGTGCAGTGGCGACGGTATCACCAACCCCAGCTGAACGACCACGTAAGCCTTCGTAAAGGTTAGTGTTATGCATCATAGAATAGCGCAAAACACCCCGCGCGGGCATTGTATAAGTAACATTACGATCTGAAACCGCATCAGTTGAGCCACGAAACAAAGCAACAGGAACGATATTATCACGCAGATAAAACAATGCGGACCCCATATCACTCAAAAAACTTGGGCTAGCTTGATCTTCAATCGCCAGCTCGTCCCGATCAACAACGGTGTTTTGAGAAAAAGCGCTACCGCGTAAAACAGGCTCAGCTGTGGAATTTGAGGTGCGAACTAAACCATTCGAGCCACGCAAGCGAACTTCGCCGCCAACCTGTTCTGCAAAAACGTTGGAAAACACGCTGGCACTTAAGACAACGGAAAGGCCGATAATCCCAACAAAGCCGCCCCCAACAGAGCCACGCGAACCGTGCACTTTTGGACTTGTTTTCGTTTGGCAATACATACGCACCATAACACTCACCACTCAAACCCAGACCTGTGGGCTACTCTACTAAAAACACCTGAACACCATGTTCAGCTTATATTCTCACCCAGCTCTTCAGATTTACTTAATGAAGATGCTGGCATTTATCCCTCATTGCTCGCGAAAGGCGCGCCTGAAACTATCTGACATCGGCTTAACCAAGTAATTCATGAAAGTCCGTGTACCCGTTTGAATATAGACTTCGCTTTGCATACCCGACTGGATGTCCTTAACCCGATTTCGCCCCTGACCGACAACGCCGACCAGTTCCAAACGAACCGTGAAATAAGGCTCTCCCGTCTTTTCATCCTTTGCCGCATCCGCCGATTTATAGACCACCCGACCCTTGATCATATCGTCTACCCGGCGGTTAAAAGCGGTAACAGCAATCTTTGCTTCCTGCCCTTCTTTCACATAATCAATATCACTAGGGATGACCCTTGCCTCAACAACAAGCGGCGCATCTTTTGGAACAATTTCACCAATGCGATCACCGGCTCCAACAACACCACCTACGGTAGTCGCCGTTAGCCGCAACAATCGGCCAGTCGCAGGGGCACGAACAATTGAACCTGTAACCGTCGCTTTAGCAGCCACCAATTGATCAGAAAGTTCAGCCAACTCACCAATTATTTTTGTATATTCTTTGGAGGCAATGTTTGAATTTTCCGCCCGCGCCTTGCGCACCTGTATGCGGACTTCTGCGATTTGAGTATCGACACCTGCCATATCCATTTTTAGTGCAGAAACCGTTCCTTCTAACTCAAGGGCAGTGCGCTCACGATCATTCAATCGATTACGAGCCACATAACCTGCCGTTGCTAAGGGCTTTAATCTTTGGTATTCGCGCTGCGCCATTTCCAATAACGATTGTTGGGAGTGAGCACGAACCTGCATGCTCTGTTTTTGTTTTTGTAAGGTTTCTGCTTTTTTTGCCAGTACCGCAATTTTTTGTTTCAACAAATTACGGCCAGACAGATATGCTTCTTTTTGGCTTTTAATCAGCTCGTCAGCCCCCGAATAGTTCTCCACTTCAGGGTCAATAATCGTTCCTGTTTTTACCAATTCAGCAGCGTTAACGATGCCATTTAAAACAAAAGAATTACCTTCATTACCACGCAGCGTGAAGCCCGCTGGTTTAACCCTAGCGGTACGGCTTTCCCCGCCGCGCAACAAAGCATTGTTTAATTTCAATCGGCGAGCACCAATCCCGCGCAAACCACCAGAACGTTCTGCATCCAGCCGATCTTTCAAAGCACTCAAGGAGGCATGCCGCGCTTGAAGTTTTGTTAAATCCGCCCGACCTTCAGATTGGTCTAGCGCAAGTACAGGTTGCCCTTTTATAACCGTTTCACCCTCTTCGACAAAAATTTGCTGAATTCGGCCACCGGAAGTATGTTGTATTGTCTTGTTCTTTCCCTGGCTAACAAAAGTTCCCGGGGTCACAACGGCTGATGAAAGGGGGAAAAATATTGCCCACAACAAGAAGATTACCATCAAAATACCAACAGACCACACGCCCATGCGTATGATTGAATGGCTTTCTGTTTTAGCGTAAGCACGCCAATGAATCGCGGATTCGTTATCTTGAATACCCATCAATGCCCCCCTTGCGCCTCTACACGAACCTGACCTGCGGCACGTGGCGCGGCTTCATTCAAAGCTTTTACCAATACTTCTGGCTTGTTCGATTGTCCCCCAAGTTGGGCAGCAGAAACCGTTTGACGATCATCTCCGGTGCGAGCTTTCCATTGGCCATGGTTTTCTTTAAACGAGACGACTTGGCCATCATTCATGGTCAGAACATAATTAGCGATTTTCAAGATTGAACGTCGCTGCGAAACGACAATTGAAGAAATTCCCTCGTCCCGAAGTTGTGACAGGGACCGTAACAAAGCGTCTTCCGCTTTTTGATCTAGGTGTGCATTGGGTTCATCGAGAATTAGCACCCTAGGGTTAGCATAAAATGCCCGCGCCATCGCCAATTGTTGTTGCTGACCGCCAGATAACTCTTGGCTATCATTACCAACTACTGTTGCATACGCTTCAGGCAATTTAGCTATTTGGGTATGAACATCTGCTCGCCGAGCCGCCGCAATAATACGATCTTCATCTGGATACTCTTCATATCTGGAAATATTCTCAGCGATGGTTCCGGGAAACAGGTGAGAATCTTGTGGGACAAATCCAATCGATTCACCCTTCCGCTCGTCAGGCCATTGAGAGAGCTCAAAATCATCCAACCGAACAGAACCCTCAGTCGGCTTCAATGCACCAGCCAATAGTTTTGCTAAAGTAGATTTACCAGCACCTGTGGGCCCGATAATTGCCAACACATTACCAGATTTCATTTTGAAGCTGATATTTTTCAAAATTGGTAAAACCCGTTTACTCAACTCTACTTCATAGCTAAGATTTTCAACTTCAATATCGCCAACAGTCATCTGTGGAATAACCGCACGCTTTGGTGCTGCCTGAGATGAAATGAAATCATTTAAATTTGCATAGGCCAAACGAGCGTGGGAAATACGATCCCACGAACCTATCACCTGCTCAATTGGGACAAATGCTCGACTTGATATCAACGAGGACGCAAAGATTACACCGCCCGATAGATCTCCACCGAGCACTAAAAAAGCACCCCAAGCCATAATGATAATTTGTAATGACTGCCTGACGGTACGAGACAACCCAAAAAAGAAAGCCTGAACCTTAGCCGAACGATCAGCATAATTCATGGCGCCGTCCATTTTGGAACCCCAGCGTTGCAAAAACGTTGGAAACAGGCCCATCGCCCTAATATCTTCGGTGCGGTTTAATAAGGCTTGCGAAAATGCCACAGCATCAGAATTGCTTCTCGTTGCTTGCTCGCTATCCTCCAATGAAAAGCGCCTATTCGCAAAGGCCAACCCAGCGAGGATCATAATCCCAATAAGGGTAACCACCCCAAGTTGCACGTGCAAAGTAAACAATAAAATTAGAAAAATTGGCGTGAATGGAAGATCAAACAAACCAATCAAAGCGCGACCCGCTAAGAAAGCTCTTAAGGAATAAAAGTCCCGCATCAATTGCGCTTTGCGCCCAGCATTCTCAGCAGAATAAATAATGCCATTAAATAATTTACCCGCAGTCTCGGTGACATATTTCGCAGACATTCTTTGCGCGATCATCATCCGAACAGCTTCCGTAATCCCCAGCATAACCAAGGCAACTAAAGCAATAAGCGTGATATAGAGTAGGGTTTCTTTACTGCCGGATACCAAAACCCGATCATAAATTGCAATCATATGAAGAGGCATTGCCAACAATAATAAATTTGCTGCAACAGAAAACACAAATAGCCACCTGAAATTCTTCAGAAGGCTGGTATTTAATGTTTCTTTTTCTGTTGTATTTTTCAAATTAGGTACGCAAAATACTTTTCCATTTCGCAAAACCTAACTAAATATGGCTAACAAAAGGTTTCCATTCGCAATTTAGTAAGTCTAACCAATGGTTAACCTCAAGCCTATGGTTTTCCAGCGATTGACCCTATAGATTTTAAATACAGCGCTATCGCATTCCTATCTAAGGCAGATAGCTTCGCCATATTTTCTTGAACCGCCACCATGCTCGATCCAAATGAATCAAACTCCGGCGTAAATCCAGTTTCCAACCCATAGGCAAGATCAACCTTACTCCAATCGCCAACACCATCTTTATGGGGCGTTATGTTCGGAATTTTTTCTTTTCCCTCCGGCCCAACCCCACCAGCTAACCAACGAGTTTTATCCATACCACCAATAATATTTCTGGGTGTATGGCACTCTCCGCAGTGCCCCAAAGCTTCGACCAGATATCGTCCTCGAAGCAATTCTGAGTTTTCATTTGCAACCTGTAAAACAGAGGTTTTATCTAAGTAGAGCCATTTCCAAAGCCCCAGCCCACGACGTATATTAAACGGGAATGGGATGGAGTGGTCAGCAACTTTATTTGCACTTTCAGGAAGTTTTTTCATAAACGCCCATAAATCAGCCACGTCTTTATCGGTCATTCGAGTATAGCTCGTATAGGGAAATGCTGGGAAATAGTGGGAGCCATCGGGGCGCACTCCATTTTTCATTGCATTAGCAAAATTCCCCAAAGACCAAGCACCAATCCCAACTCGTTTATCAGTTGAAATATTTGGCGCTCTGAATATCCCAAAAGGTGTTTTTAATTCATGCCCACCCGTTAGCAACAATTTGGCGACGCCTTTGGCCTTATCTGCAGCATGACAAGACGCGCAGCCCCCCGCCCAAAAAACCATTTCGCCATTTTTGGCATCGCCACTGGGAAATTGAGCAATTTGCTTTTTTGTGA
>JAZGFF010000057.1:0-4066 GCA_036479095.1 Rhizobiaceae bacterium
GACGAAACCATCTTCACGCAACATCAAACCGTAGCGTGCTTTATTCACAGGCAATAATTTCCAACCATTGATATAAAGCCGATTGAGAAATTCCCCCGCATCAGCACCGAATATTTCAATTTTCCCCAAAGTCGAAACATCACAAATGCCAGCGGTTTTACGAACCTGGTCGCTTTCCCGCCAAATAGATTGCATAATGTCTTCGCCAGATTTTGGATAATATTGTGGTCGCAACCATTGACCAGCCTCGACAAAAACGGCGCCCAACTTTTCATGGTTTCTGTGCATTGCAGTTCTGCGGATGGGTTGGAATTCCATGCCCCGTTCATGGCCTGCAAAAGCACCTATTGCGACTGGTGAATAGGGCGGACGGAATCGAGTCGTTCCAACATCTGGTATTTTTTCGCCTCGCGCTAATGCCAATAAAGCAATCCCATTGACGTTAGACGTTTTACCTTGATCCGTCGCCATTCCAAGGGTGGTGTATCGCTTCAAATGTTCAACAGAAACAAATCCTTCTTGATGCGCCAGTGCGATGTCTTTTGCTGTCACATCATTTTGGAAATCAACAAAGGCCTTACCGTTCCCAGGGCAACGCCAAACAGCAACGGGAGGCGTTATTTCTTGGGGCGCAGCTTTTGCAGCTTTGCCGGGTTTTATTGATTTTGAAAGGGCTGTGCGGCAAGCATCTAAACCTGCAGCGTGGCCTTCTAAGAGACAGCTAGTGAGGGCGAAAGTTCCATTCCCTGCCCCTGCGGATCTTTCATTCCTAAGGGGAGTGTCGGGAATGAAAGCCAATATTTTCTCATTCCATTTTGGTGAAACACCTGTCTGGCTCACGAGGTTGACATCGGGGGAAAAACCGCCAGATACGGCAAGGCAATCACATTCTATTTTCAGGGCATTGCCGCCATCAGGGTGCTGCAGGCTCACAGCTTTAATGGCCTGCCCCCCATGGGCTTTTGCGGGCAATAAATTGTTTTCAACACGGATGCCAAGCTCTATCGCTCTGCTCGCTGCATTTGTTAGTACTGGTCGCGCGTCTGCGACCAAAATTACTTTTACACCAGCTTGGTGCAAAGCTTCGGCGGTTGAATAGGCGTCATCATTATTGGTACATATTACTACGTTTTGGCCCGGTGTTGCTCCAAAGCGCTCCACAAAACGCCGCACTGCCGTTGAAAGCATTACGCCGGGACGATCATTGTTATCAAAGGTCAGCATCCGCTCATGGCTACCACAGGCGAGCACAACTTCTTTTGCTCGTATGGTCCACATTCGCTGGCGCGGCATGCCTTGATTTGGCTGGGTTAAATGATCACTAACCCGCTCAAGGGCGGCACAAACATTGTGATCATAATAGCCAAATAACTGGGTGCGCATCAGGATTGTTACATTTTCTAGGTCTTGAAGTTCCTTAAGGGATTTTGCTATCCATTCCTGTGACGGCGCGCCATTGATAAGATCATGGACTGGCGACAGCGCCCCACCCGCGGCTGGTTGTTCTTCAACCAAAAGCACCCTTGCCCCATTGCGCCCAGCTGCAAGGGCCGCTGAAATTCCGGCAGGCCCAGCACCGACAATCAACACATCACAGCTGGTATGCACATGCTCATAGGTATCAGGATCGCTCAAGGTGGCTGCCCGTCCAAGCCCAGCCGATCGGCGTATTATTTTCTCATAAAAACTTTCCCAAAAAGAAGCCGGCCACATGAAGGTTTTGTAGTAAAACCCAGCCGTGAGGAAAGGGGAAATCAATTGATTAACCGACATCACATCAACTTTGAGAGAAGGGAAGCGGTTTTGGCTAGTTGCTTCCAGCCCCTCAAAGATTTCAATCATCGTTGCCCGTGTATTGGGTTCGCGTTGTGCACCGGTGCGCAGTTCAACCAATGCATTTGGTTCTTCAGAGCCAGCTGTCATGCAGCCGCGTGGGCGATGGTATTTAAATGATCGACCAAACAACTTTACCCCATTTGCTATTAATGCCGAGGCTAGGCTATCGCCTTCATAGCCAGAATAAGACTTACCATCGAAGGTGAAATTCACCGTTTTTGCGCGGTTAATTCGACTTCCCTCCGTATTGAGTCTGTTGGTTTGTTGGATCATTTATTGGCCCCGTGTTTTGGCAATTTTAATTTTTCCTGGGGCGTGCCGGTTGAAGAAATTTCATGGGTGATCGTATTGCGGACTACTTTTACCCATTGGCGGCAACCGCCAACATGGTGCCACCATTCGTAGTGCCAACCCTTGGGGTTATCGCGGATATAAACATAGCGGAAAAATGCTTTTTCTTTTGCATTAGCTGCGGGCCGACTAACCCCGGCATCGCCTTGGTATTGAAATTCAGATTCATCACGTTTCCCACACCAGGGGCAATCAATTCTATGCATTTATTTGCCTCCTATTGAATCCACGGGTTGGGGCCAACGCCCCTTTCATCCAACATCATCCCTTTTTCAAAACGGTCGATGGTGAAGGCTTCATTGAGTTTATGGGGTTCGTCTTTAGCGATGGTATGGGCATAACACCAGCCCGAGGCCGGAGTGGCCTTAAAGCCGCCATAGCACCATCCACCATTTAGAAACAAACCGCCGATTCCTGTTTTGCAAATGAAGGGGCTGCCATCAAAACTCATGTCCATTATCCCGCCCCAGTGCCGTAATAAACGCACTCGCCCTATGGCTGGCATAATGGCCATTCCCCCTGCCATGACGTGCTCCATCATCGGTAAATTACCCCTTTGGGCGTAAGAATTATAACCGTCTAAATCACCACCAAATACCAAGCCGCCCTTGTCTGACTGGCTGATATAAAAATGCCCCGCGCCGAAAGTAACCACGGTATCTATCAGTGGTTTAATGCCTTCACTGACAAACGCTTGTAGGACGTGGCTTTCAACCGGAAGCTCAATCCCAGCCATTTTTGCAACTTGTGATGTGTGCCCTGCAACAGCAATCGCTACTTTCTTGGCACCAATAAATCCCCGTGTGGTTTCAACTCCAACGGCGTTACCCCCTTCAATTTTTATATCCCGAACCTCACAGTTTTGGATAATATCTACTCCGCGACTATCTGCTCCGCGGGCGTAACCCCAGGCAACCGCATCATGACGAACGGTGCCTCCCCGCCTTTGCATTAATCCCCCTTGAATCGGGAAACGGGCATTTTTGAAATCTAAGATAGGAACCATTTCTTTTAACTGCGTTGGGGTTAAAAGTTCTGCGTCAATTCCTGCCATGCGCATCGCATTGCCACGCCGTGCGAAGGCATCGCGTTGGGGATCAGAGTGGAATAAATTGATCACTCCCCGTTGGGAAACCATTGTGTTGAAGTTCAATTCTTTTTCTTGGTTTTCCCAAAGCTGCATAGACTTTTCATAAAAATGGGTGTTGGGGGGCAACATATAGTTAGAACGAATGATCGTGGTGTTACGCCCGACATTACCACCGCCAATCCAGCCTTTTTCGATGACAGCAACATTTGTGATTCCATGCTCTTTAGCGAGATAATAGGCTGTGGCCAAACCATGACCGCCCCCACCAATTATGAGGACATCATAGGACTTTTTTGGCTCAGGGTCGCGCCACATCCGCGACCAACCCTTATGACCCGTTAAGCCTTGCCTAAGAACTGATAGGGCAGAATAGTGCATTCAACTTTTTACTCCAAGGATAGGGGCTGCTACTGACTGAGTTTAGTTCACCCTTTGCATAGCGGTTGAACTGGAAAGATTCCAACAAAGCTTGCTTTTCTCCAAGCATTTCTTCGGCTACCAAATGCCCAACCCCGATCATCTTATATCCATCGTTATTTTCCGCGATGATCTGCAGCATCGCTGGAAATTTGCAGGCACGTTGCAAGGTTCTCATGGATACTGGGGCTAGTGTGGTTTTGAACGTGGGCAATCTTTATTTTGGAAACCATTTCAAACTCCACAAGGCAATTTCAATTATGAGATTTTTCTAGAAACAGGTTTTTGTAGCACATATCGCCAATAGTGTGGATCAAAAAACCGAGAAAATGATGAAACACTTCCCTGCTGACGATTCTTTATCGTAGATTG
>JAZGFF010000058.1:0-19130 GCA_036479095.1 Rhizobiaceae bacterium
ATTGTCGATAATGTTGGCAGCACCGCATCCCCATGGCGCTTCAACATTTTAACGTGGGTATAGCGTCCCGCCTCCGCATTCACACGGCTTTCAATCGAGGGGGTAGCCGATGCCAATATGCAAGGAAATTTCCCTATTGATGCCCGTACAACCGCCATATCCCGCGCACTATAAAAAACTCTATCTTCCTGTTTGTAAGCCCCATCGTGTTCCTCATCGACAACCGTTAACCCCAGCTCCTTGAACGGCAAAAACAAAGCCGAGCGTGCGCCAGCCACAACCCGAACTTGGCCATTAGCCACCTGTCGCCAAATCCGCTCACGTTTCTTTGGTGAAAGACCCGAATGCCACTGCGCAGGAGGTGCGCCAAAGCGCTCCTCGAACCGTTCCAAAAATGTTGCGGTTAGCGCAATCTCTGGCAGTAAAATAAGCACTTGCTTGCCCTGCTCTAAGGCCTTCGCCACCGCCTCAAAATAAACTTCAGTTTTGCCCGATCCGGTTATCCCATCGAGCAAACAGCATGAATATTTATCCGCCTCAGCTGCTGCCACCAATTGCGCTGCCGCTTCAATCTGCTCGCCCCGCAAAGGTTTCATTGCGTGATCGCCAATCGGTTCCGCGACCACAGGCGGTTGCGGAATTTTCACCGCCTCAAACAGCTCCAATTTCTCCATGCCGCCAACAACGGAAGTTGAAACTCCTGCTGCTTGAGCCAAACCAGACCGCGTCCACGCCATTCCCTCTTGCTCGAGCAGTAGATCAATCACCTGCCCCCGCGCCTTGCTTAATCGAGCAGGAACCTCCCCCTTAAACCGCAACCCGTCCAACATCGGTTCAGGATCAAGCGCCCCCGGCGCTCGCAGCACGGATTTCAAAACCATGCCTGCGGGTGAGACTGTATAGTCCGCGACCCAATCAATAAATTTTCGCATTTCACTTGGCAAAGGTGGGCAATCGAATTTCTTTACGATCAATCGGAGCTTCTTTGGATCAATCGGCTTCTCGTTTATTGGCGCATCCCACACCACCGCCGCCACCTTACGCGGCCCAAGCGGCACCTGCACATAATCACCGGGCGCTAGCGCCATGCCTTGGGGTACGCCATAGGAATAGGGGCGCTCTGCTGGTATCGGCAGTAGAACGAAAACCGTCTCTAATTTGTCGCCCAATTCAAGTTCCAAGAATAAACCTTTTCATTAGTGACCACTTTACTTTATTTCGCTACAAAGTGGGCAATTCATAAGCCCTATATGGGCATAAATTACCGGAGACGCGAGCCATGAAATTTTTTCTTGATACAGCAGATGTGGATGAAATTCGCCACTGGAATAAAACAGGCCTTTTGGATGGGGTAACAACCAACCCTTCCCTCATTCTAAAGTCAGGCCGTGACATCAAAGAAGTACTGCAGGAAATCTGCGAAATCGTTGATGGCGATGTCTCTGGCGAAGTCGCCGCATCCGACTACGACACCATGCTGACCGAAGGTCGCAAGCTTGCAAAAATCGCTGATAACATTTGCATCAAACTCCCAACCACCATGGACGGAGTGCGCGCTTGCAAAACCCTCGTTGACGAAGGCCATAAAACCAACATGACCCTCTGCTTCTCGGCCACCCAAGCGCTATTGGTGGCTAAAGCGGGCGCAACCTACGTCTCCCCCTTCATCGGTCGCCTCGACGACATGGGCATTGATGGCATGGAGTTAATCGTAGAAATTCGCGAAATCTACGATAATTATGGTTTTGAAACAGAAATTCTAGCCGCCTCCATCCGCACCGCCAACCACGTCAAAGACTGTGCGTTGGCAGGTGCCGATGTTGCAACCCTGCCCCCAAGCACAATCGAAAGCCTAATCAAACACCCGCTAACCGACAAAGGCCTAGCGGCGTTTCTAGCCGATTGGGAAAAAACAGGGCAGACGATTTAAGGGCATTTGATTCACCCTTAGCTAACACTCCCATGGCATTCTGCTGCCATGGTCACTTCTTCTGAAATTCTTATCCCTGCCGCCCCGTGCCTCATCGAAGTGCGGGGGCTTTGGCTTGAGCATTTGAAATCGGAACGGCGGATGGCGGAAAAGACGTTGGATGCCTATGAGCGTGATCTGCGCCAATTTTGTTTTTTTCTCACCGATTATCTCGGCCACCCGCCGCGCAAAAAAGATTTTGCCAACCTAAAACCTTTGAACATGCGTGGCTATTTAGCTCGCCGTCGGGAAGCCGGTAATGGCCCCCGCACCTTGGCCCGTGATCTTGCAGGCATCCGATCCTTCGTGCGCTTTCTTGAGCGGCGCGGTGAAGCTTCCTCTGCTGGGCTGGTCGCCATGCGCGCGCCCAAACAACCCGCCACTTTGCCAAAGCCCGTTAGTCCGCAAGATGCCATGCGTCTGACAAACAGTGTTGAACAAATGCACGCGGAACCTTGGATCGCTTCAAGAGATGCGGCGCTAATGACATTGCTTTACGGTTGCGGCCTTCGTATTTCAGAAGCGCTTGGCCTAACCCTCAACGATCTCGGCATCCCCTCCCCCGCCAAGCCGAAGGTGACAACCAACGCCCTTCGCATTTTGGGCAAAGGTGGAAAAACCCGCCTCGTGCCTTTGTTGCCCGTGGTCGCAACCGCGATTGAAGACTACCTGCGCCTTTGTCCGTTTACCCTTGGCATTGAGGACAAAATTTTCCGCGGAGCCCGTGGTGGCCCTGTGCAACCAGCCGTTATTCAACGCGCCATGCGGGTAATGCGCGGTGCGCTCGGCCTACCCGCCACGGCAACTCCCCACGCCATGCGCCATTCATTCGCCACACATCTATTGGGCAATGGCGGCGACCTTCGCACCATTCAAGAACTGCTCGGCCACGCCAGCCTTTCGACCACACAAAAATATACCGCCGTCGATACAGACGCGCTTTTGAAAACCTGGAACGCCGCCCACCCGCGCGCTTAATAAAACGGAACAACAATGAAAACTGCAATAATGAAAACCTTGGCTCTTGCCCTATCTCTTTCCCTAGTTCCCCTCGCTCCAGCGATGGCCGATGCGCTGCGCTGCTCTGGGATCAATCTGCTGGATAAATTAGGGGTTGATGATCCTGAAAGTAGAAAAGCAATCGCAGATGCGGCAGCAAAATTACCCTATGGCAAAGGCTTGCTTTGGAAGGTAACAAAAGAGGGTGTCGCCCCTTCTTATTTATTTGGAACCATGCACATGGCCGATCCGCGCATTGTTGAGCTGCCGAAAAAAGCACAAATCGCCTTTGATCAATCAAAAACCCTCACCCTTGAAATTACTGAAATTCTTGACCCGAAAGCGATGGCCAGCAAAGCCTTCGGTTTAATGAAATACACCGCCTATTTAGATGGCTCGACCCTTGATAGTAAAATGACCAAAGAACAAATTGAGCTCCTCCAACCCAAGCTGGCCGCAAAAGCGGGGCTTCCGTGGAATGTCGCGCAAAAAATACGCCCGTGGGTTCTAATGGGCTTGCTCACAGTCCCGGCCTGCGAAATGGCGCGCAAAAAAGCTGGCAAACCTTTTCTTGATTTATCCCTTGGTCAAAGAGCCAAGCAGGCCGGAAAGAAAATTACCGCCCTTGAAACAATTGAAGGCCAAATGTCGATCATGGCCTCTTTACCTGAGCCAATGATGGTACAAGCCATGGTCGATACGGCAAACATGGAAAAACAGCTTGATGATATTTTTGAAACCATGATCTCCCTCTACATAAAAGGCGAAACAGGAACCATTTGGGCAATGATGCGCTACATGGGACCCAACGGTCTTGATTTGAAAAAAGAAGCCACCGGCTATTCTGATTTTCAACGGGTGGTCGTAGATCAGCGCAATGAATCAATGGCCAATGAAAGCGCAAAAATAATCGATAAGGGAGCAGCTTTTATTGCTCTGGGTGCCCTTCATCTCCCCGGAGAGAAAGGCATTTTAAGCATTTTGGCACAGCGCGGTTACAAAATTATCAGCCAGTAAGGCCATCGTCCCAATTCGGCACAATTAAGCGCTAAAAAACTGGCACAACGATTGCAAATCCTTTTACAGAAGTCTCGTTCAAAAGAGCGCGACAATGTAAAACAGGATTTATTCGATGCGCTCTCTACTCGCCGCCACAGCCTTCATGATTTCATTGGTCGCTTACAATAATGCCAATGCCGGTAATTTCTCCCTTTATCCTGGCTTTAACGACCGCAATGCTTTTGTTGAAATGACAACAGACAAGGGCTTGATCGTAGAAATCGTTTTGCGCTGCAAGCGCGAGGGTAATAAAGTCACCGCCGGCATCATGACCTACTCAAAAATCGACCGCATGTTCTGCTCCAGCAAAATGCGCTGCACAAAAGACGCGGTAAAAGCCGCCGACGACACTTGCGGGTATTAGGCTGTTAAGATCGGTTTTGGATGCTTGAGAGGTATCCATCGTACTCAACCAGACTTTTTAAATAAACGATATTGCCCTCAAAGCCCTCAAGCCGTTGTATTAGAATTGGGCGATAGTCTTGGGGGAAGCGCCAAATAAATTTGATGAACTCCCAGTTAAATTGTTCAGGGCACCCTTCAGGCATGTCGTCCCGAACCTTACCCAATGTTCTCATGGTTCTTAGAAGCACATGCCAGAGGCATTTCATCCTGTTGAGGTCGAGGAAAATCACAGTATCTGCACGGGCTAATCTAAGGGCTAAAGTACCCTTATAATTGCCGTCCAAAATCCATTTGTCATTAGCGATCAGCTCCCTAATTTCGGACGCAAACAAAGGGCGTTGTTTTCCAACCCATCCCGGAAGCCAGTAAATTTGATCCAAAAAAGTAAGCGGGAGCCCAGTTTGTTTAGCCAACTTCTTTGAGAAGGTTGATTTCCCAGCCCCAGCGCAGCCGATTACTAATATCCGATCCATAACCTGCAGCCTTAAAAATTCTATTGAAGAGCAAGTATATCCGTGCGCTCACAATTAACCAAGGACATGGAGAAGAGTGAACCACTCCCCCTAAGAAAGGCAAAATACCCGATCCCTTCATCAACCGCTCACAACCATGTGAACGGGATTCGCTTGCAATAACCAACCAGTTGGTTATTATCGAGCTATGAGTAAGACCGATACCAGAACCCAAATTTTAGATGCGGCGGCAGATTTATTCTGGAGCAAAAGCTATCATGGGGTGAACATGAATGAGCTAAGCCGTTTTGCTCAGGTCAACAAAGCCACCGTCTATCAATATTTCAGCTCCAAAGAAGAATTAGCCATCGCTTCAATTAAGCGTACGGCAGAACGAACAGAAGAATACCTCTATCGCTCAACATTCGCCGAGGCCGATGATCCAAAACCTCGTATTATTACTATTTATGAAAAAGCCTACCAGTTACACCTAGATGTCTTTCAACGTGATGGTAATTGCCGTGGGTGCCCCTTTGTGAACCTCGGCGTCGAGTTGGCGGTATCGCACCCACCGATGAGAGAAGCGGTATCCAAAGCCTTCGATAGCTATCGCAAATACTATGGCGAAATCATTGATGACCGTTGGAAAGCCAACGAGCAGCCAAACGGTTTTGATAGGGATCAAATTATCCTTTCGCTTCTAACCAACATGAACGGCTGCCTTGTTGCCTCTAAACTAGAAAATAGGCCAGAGGCTATTCTTGATGGTCAAAAACAAGCTTTAAGAATTCTCGCAATGTAGTGAAGTTGGCGCAGAATTTTATTCCAATACCAATAGGACTCAATACGCGTCGCCCACATTATGTCTAAGAAATAACCAACTGGTTGGTTATCCATGAAAGGAAAACAAATGGCCGAAACACAAAAACTACAAACCAACATATTGATGGATTGTTGGAATTCATTCCGAGCCCTGCCGACGTGGGTTCAAATCTGGGTGATGTTTTTCTTAATGCCCATCAACATGGCAAGCATCCTGTTTATTTCAGAACCCAAGGGGTTACTCATCGCATTTCTGGCAAATATAGCCATGATGCTAAACCTCCCAGTGATGCTTTATGACCGAGGGTTTTCAAAACTCATGGCAATACCACACATCATTCCATGGACGATTCTTGTGATCGTCTTGATTTTCTATCGCCCAGAAGCAAGCGGCATGTATGATACATACCTCACGGTTCTTCTTGGAGCGAATATCATATCATTGCTCTTTGATTACCCAGATGCTTGGGCATGGTTGAGCGGGAACCGTAGCGTTGCTGGCCGGTCATAGGTTTACAAAAATTGGCGGGGGAATCCCCGCCAATTCTGAATTTAGTTATTCCCCAAAACCATACTTCTCGGTAACAAAATCAATATCCTTGTCGCCCCGTCCTGACAGGTTGATGAGGATTGATTTTCCTGGATGTTTGTTGGCTTCCTTCATTGCAAACGCCACCACGTGAGCGCTTTCAAGAGCGGGGATAATGCCCTCTTTTGCGGACAACTTATAGAACGCATCAAGCGCTTCTTTGTCCGTTGCACCGGTATAATGCACTCGACCAATTTTGTGCAGGTGGGCGTGTTCTGGGCCAACGCCCGGGTAATCAAGACCCGATGCAATGGTGTTCACTGGTGCTGGCTCCCCATCCTTGTCTTTCAACAACAGGGTGCGGAAGGCGTGAATATCGCCGTCTTCGCCATAGGTAATTGTTGCCGCGTGATCGCCCAATTTCTTCGAGCTCCCGTAGGGCTCAACCCCGTGTAGCGAAACATCATCGTCGTCGATAAAGCCGCTAAACAAACCCATCGCATTTGAACCGCCGCCAACACAGGCCGCGACCATATCGGGCAAGCCACCGGTCATATCGATAAATTGCTCGCGGGCTTCCGTGCCAACAATGCGCTGAAAATCGCGTACAATTTTTGGAAACGGGTGTGGCCCAACAACAGAGCCAATGCCAAATAATGCTTTGTCTGCTTGCCCCATATACGAACCGAATGCGCTATCAACCGCTTCTTTCAAAGTCGCCGCCCCTTCGGTGACCTCAACAACCGTCGCACCCAAAAGCTTCATCCGCACAACGTTTGGATATTCTTTTTTGATATCAACAGCACCCATATGGATTTCACATTCCATACCGAAATATGCCGCTGCTGTTGCCAGCGCCACACCATGTTGACCCGCACCAGTTTCAGCAATCAACTTTGTCTTGCCCATGTGTTTGGCAAGCAGACCTTCCGCCATACAGTGGTTCAATTTATGAGCACCCGTATGATTCAAATCTTCGCGTTTGGCGTAAATCTGTGCGCCGCCAGAAATTTTCGACAGGTTTCTTAAATAGGAAATCGGCGTTGGCCGTCCCTGAAAATGTTTGCGGATGTATTTTAGATCATTCATGAACTCGGCTGATTTAGAAAGTTCATCATAGGCCGCATTGATTTCCTCAAAATGCGGCACCAAAGGTGGCGGCAGCATTGCCCCACCGTAGTCCCCAAAAAAGCCCTCGCGGTTCGGCATGTCTTTGAAATATGATCCCATTATTCTTCTCCCATTACTGTTACTTAAAGCCTCAAATTATAGTGAAACTAAAACAACAACGGACGCAAGAAATAAATAAAACTACATATGGATGGGCTTGTCATAGGTCGACATCGCCGCTTCTTTTACCGCTTCCGACATGGTTGGGTGCGCGTGGCATGTTCGAGCCAAATCTTCTGAGCTACCGCCAAATTCCATCAGCACTGCAGCCTCGTGGATCATCTCACCAGCACCAAAGCCAACAATATGAACTCCAAGAACTTGATCTGTTTTTGCATCGGCTAAAACTTTCACAAAGCCATCGGTCGCATTCATAGCGCGAGCCCGACCATTGGCTGTAAACGGGAATTGCCCTGCCTTATAATCCACCCCATCGGCCTTCAATTGTTCTTCTGTCGCACCAACCGATGCAACCTCTGGTGAGGTGTAAACAACCCCTGGAATAACACTGTAATTTACGTGGCCGTGTTGCCCCGCAAGAGTTTCCGCAACAGCGACACCTTCTTCTTCCGCCTTATGGGCAAGCATCGGCCCATCGGTCACATCACCAATTGCATAAATGCCTTCGATGTTGGTGCGCCACTGACCATTGGTTTTGACCTTACCGCGCTCCATCTCAACACCCAGCTCCTCAAGCCCAAGGCCGCCTGTATAGGGTGCGCGGCCTGTCGCCACCAACACCACATCGGCTTCAAGGGTAACCGCATCGCCGCCCTTAACTGGTTCAAATGTCACCACGCCTTTTTTACCTTTTTTGGCAACACCAGTAACCTTAGAATTCATCTTGAAAGCAAAGCCCTGCTTTTTCAAACTGCGTTGGAATTGTTTAGCAACACCGCCATCCACACCACCAAGAACAGCGCCCAGATATTCTACAACTGTGACTTGTGTCCCCAGCCTTGACCACACCGAGCCAAGCTCCAAACCAATTACACCGCCGCCAACAACCACCATCGTTTTTGGCACTTTTGCCAAGGCAATCGCGTGATCAGAAGAGACAACTACCGCGTCGTCAAACGCAACTTCAACCCCTGGAATTCCGGCAACTTCCGAACCCGTTGCGATCACAATATTCTTGGCCGAAACACTCTGGCTCTTGCCGTCATCCGCCACCACACTGACGGTATTCGCCGCCGTGATTTTACCAAGCCCTTGCAAAACGGTGATCTTATTTTTCTTCATCAAATAGGAAACCCCATCGACGTTGGCTTTCACCACAGCGTCTTTGTGTTCCATCATTTTTCCGATATTGAGCTTTGGCTTACTCACTTCAACACCAAGTTTTTCCAACCCGTGCTCCGCCTCATGAAACATCTCGGATGCGTGAAGAAGTGCCTTTGAAGGAATGCATCCAACATTCAAACAGGTACCACCCAGGGTCGCATTTTTTTCAACAATCGCCACTCTCAACCCAAGTTGCGCGGCTTTAATTGCGCAAACGTAACCGCCAGGTCCAGAACCGATAACCACAACATCAAATTGCTCAGCCATATTACTTTCCTCTAAGGGTATTCTACAGATCCAAAACCAAACGACTTGGATCTTCAAGACTTTCTTTGACGCGCACGAGGAAGGTCACAGCCTCCTTGCCGTCGACAATTCTGTGATCATAGGAGAGCGCTAAGTACATCATCATTGCCGTGGTAACCTCGCCGTTACGGACAACAGGACGTTCTTCAATTTTGTGCATTCCAAGAATACCTGATTGGGGCGCGTTCAAAATGGGGGTCGACATTAGTGAACCATACACACCGCCATTGGATATCGTGAATGTGCCACCCTGCATATCAGCCATGCTGAGCTTTCCATCGCGTGCCTTACGGCCAAGATTACCAATTTCTTTTTCAACTTCAGCAATTGTCATTTGATCAGCATCGCGGACAACAGGAACAACAAGTCCCTTTTCTGTACCAACGGCAACACCAATATGAGCAAAGTTTTTGTAGACAATATCGGTGCCATCAATTTCAGCATTTATCGATGGAATTTCTTTCAAAGCATGACAAACCGCCTTGGTAAAGAATCCCATGAACCCGAGTTTTACGCCGTGCTTTTTCTCAAACAATTCTTTGTACTGTTTGCGTAGGTCCATTACCGGCCCCATATCCACTTCGTTAAAAGTGGTCAGCATCGCTGCGCTGTTTTGCGCATCTTTCAACCGCCTGGCAATGGTCTGACGCAACCGTGTCATTCGTACTCGCTCCTCACGCGGTGCATCATCGGTGGAGGATGCCGGGCGGGGTGCATCAGTTGGCGAGGAAGATTTGGTGGTATTTTCAAGGGCGGCAATCACATCCCCTTTGCGTACTTGCCCTCTTTTTCCAGAGCCCGAAACCGCATCATCTGCAATATTTTTCTCCGCCATCATTTTTGCAGCAGATGGTGCAGGAGCCATTTTCGCCGTGGCGATTGTGGCTGGAGCCTCCTCGGTTTTTGGGGATGGTGCTTGTTTTTGTGATGATGCTTGCGCGGCAGCCCCTTCCTTAAAAGATCCAAGCAACGCATCGACGCCAACGGTCTCCCCTTCCGCTACAATGATCTCACCCATTACCCCATCTGCTGGAGCTGGCACTTCAATGCTTACCTTATCAGTTTCCAATTCCACTAAAGGTTCGTCGACTTTCACAGCATCACCCGGCTGTTTAAACCAGGAGCCAACAGTTGCTTCTGTTACAGATTCACCCAAGGTGGGGACACGAATTTCAGTAGCCATTTTCTTTTTCCAATCTGGAATTTGTAAAGTTTATTTTGTCTGATTTACCCACCAAGGGCTTCTTCAAGAAAGGCAGCAAGTTGCGCTTTATGCCGCGACATCTGACCCGTTGCAGGAGACGCAGCCCCCGCCCGTCCAGCATAACGCGCCCTCTTATATTTTGCATCAATGTGCGCCAAAACCCATTCAAGATAAGGCTCAATAAATGACCACGCCCCCATGTTCTTCGGCTCCTCTTGGCACCAAACAATTTCAGCCTTTTTAAAACGCGATAGTTCAGTAATCAAAGCCTTCGCTGGGAACGGATAAAGCTGTTCCACTCGAAGTAAATACACATCATTTATACCTCGATCTTCGCGTTCCTCAAGAAGATCGTAATAAACCTTGCCCGAGCACAACACGACCCTTTTGATCTTATCATCTTTAACGAGCTTTATCTTTTCACCCTTACTGCTTTGCGCATCATCCCAAAGCAGGCGGTGAAAACTTGCACCTTCGCCAAACTCTTCCAACCGCGAAACTGCCCGCTTATGTCGCAACAGGCTTTTTGGCGTCATCACGATCAACGGCTTTCGGAAATCACGCTTTTGTTGACGACGCAGGGCATGAAAATAATTCGACGGAGTTGTACAATTCACCACCTGCATATTGTCTTCAGCGCAGGCTTGTAAAAACCGCTCAAGCCGAGCCGACGAATGCTCAGGGCCTTGCCCTTCATAGCCGTGGGGCAGCAACATCACCAAACCACACATACGCAACCATTTGCGCTCTCCCGAGGAAATAAACTGGTCGATCACCACCTGCGCGCCGTTGACGAAATCCCCAAATTGCGCCTCCCAAATCGTCAAGGCGTTCGGTTCAGCCAGCGCATAGCCGTATTCGTAACCAAGCACCGCTTCTTCTGAAAGCATCGAGTTAATCACTTCATAGCCAGCCGCGCCATCGCCCAAATTATCAAGGGGAATATAGCGCTCTTCTGTTTCTTGGTCATAAAGAACGGAATGCCGTTGCGAAAATGTGCCCCGTTCACAATCTTGTCCAGAAAGCCGAACCTTTTGCCCTTCGCTTTGTAAACAGGCAAAGGCCAGTGCCTCGCCAGTTGCCCAATCTAGACCTTCACCCGTTTCAATCATTTTAGCCCGGTTATCCATAAACCGCTGGATTGTACGATGGGCTTTAAAGTTGCTTGGCACGCTGGTAATTTTTGCACCCAGCTCCTTCAAGATTTTGACAGGAACCCCAGTTTGGCCACGGCGCGGTTCTTCAACCTTATCTGCAACTTTAAGCCCAGACCATTTGCCGTCTAACCAATCCGCTTTGTTGGGTTTATAAGTATCGGCAACTTCAAATTCTTCTTCAAGCCGTGCCCTAAATGTCGCCACCTGCTCGTCTTTAAAGGTTTCACTAATTAAACCTTCGCCCTGCAATCTTTTTGCGTATTTTGTAAGCGTTGTTTCATGAGCCTTGATTTTCTTATACATCAGTGGCTGGGTGAACGCTGGCTCGTCGCCTTCATTATGGCCAAAGCGGCGATAACAAAACATATCAATCACCACCGGTTTATTAAATTGCTGACGAAACTCCACGGCTATTTTCACCGCATGAACAACTGCCTCAGGATCATCCCCATTCACATGAAATATCGGTGCTTCAATCATCTTTGCCACATCAGAAGGATAGGGCGAAGAACGAGAGAAACGCGGATTGGTGGTGAACCCGATTTGGTTATTAATAATCACATGGATTGAACCACCGGTAATATGGCCCTTCAAACCTGAAAGACCAAAACACTCGGCCACAACTCCTTGCCCCGCAAAAGCTGCATCCCCGTGCAAGAGCAACGGTAGAACGCATCGGCGATCACGAGTCCCATCTTCCCGCTTTGGGCTAATTTGATCTTGCTTAGCGCGGGATTTACCCAAAACCACCGGGTTGACGATTTCTAAATGAGAAGGATTAGCGGTCAACGATAGGTGAACTTTATTGCCGTCAAATTCACGGTCGGAAGAAGCACCCAGATGATATTTCACATCTCCCGAGCCTTCCACTTCATCGGGTTTATAGGAACCCCCCTTAAATTCATGGAAAACAGCCGCATAGGGCTTGCTCATCACGTTGGTCAAAACATTCAAACGGCCACGATGAGCCATGCCAAGAATAATTTCTTGCACCCCCAATTGCCCACCCCGTTTAATAATTTGTTCAAGGGCAGGAATAAGCGCTTCACCACCATCCAGACCAAAACGCTTCGTGCCCTTGTATTTCACATCAATGAAATTCTCAAAGCCCTCGGCCTCAACCAATTTGTTCATAATCGCTAATTTACCTGCTGTGGTAAATTCAATGTGTTTGTCTTGGCCCTCAATACGTTCTTGTAGCCAGCTTTTTTCTTCAGGGTTAGAGATATGCATGAACTCAATACCCATGGTCGAGCAATAGGTGCGCTGTAACAGCTCTAGCATTTCTCGAATGGTGGCGAATTCCATTCCAAGCACATTATCGAGGAAGATAGGCCGATCGTAATCAGCTTCTGTGAACCCATAGGAGGATGGATGGAGTTCGTTATAAGCTTCGCGTTTTCCGCTTAGTCTCAGGGGGTCGAGATCAGCGTGCAAATGGCCACGCATACGATAGGCGCGCACCATCATAATCGCTCGGATAGAATCTCGAGTTGCCTGTTGCACTTCGTCGCTTGTCGCACTGGCACCTTTTGTTTCAGCAATCCGTGCGCTAACTTTGGCATCAGAGACTATTTCATCATCAGCCCAATGGCCATCAAAGGCTGAGACCAGTTCACCATTGGCTGCAATTGGCCAATTGTCTTTTTTCCAAGAAGCCCCTTCTGCAGCTTTTGTAACATCTTCTGGCGCATCACCAAGGCTATTGAAAAATGTCCGCCATTCAGGGTCTAGCGAGTTAGGGTTGTCGCGATATTGGGCATAAAGCTCTTCAATATAACCTGCGTTGCCTCCGTATAAAAACGAGGAATTTGCGAAAGCTTCATTTGCTTCTTCACGGGCCATAGCGCGTTACGGGGAATCCCCGCCTCCCTAATTATTCGTTCAATAAATCAGTCAGTGTTTCACCTAGTTTCGCAGGAGACGGTGAAACCCGAATTCCAGCCAACTCCATCGCTTCAATTTTATCTTCCGCGCCACCTTTGCCGCCAGAGATAACAGCGCCTGCGTGGCCCATTGTCCGTCCTGGAGGGGCGGTACGGCCAGCGATAAATCCTACGGTTGGTTTCTTGCGACCCTTCTTGGCTTCATCGGCCAAAAATTGCGCCGCTTCTTCTTCAGCCGATCCGCCAATTTCACCGATCATAATGATGCTTTTGGTTTCATCGTCGGCGAGGAACATCTCCAACATATCAATAAATTCTGTGCCCTTCACTGGATCGCCGCCTATACCAAGTGCTGTGCTTTGACCAAAACCTGCGTTGGTGGTTTGGAACACCGCTTCATAGGTCAAAGTACCAGAGCGCGAGACAATGCCGACGCTGCCTTTTTTGAAAATACTACCGGGCATGATGCCGATCTTACATTCATCTGGCGTTAAAACACCTGGGCAGTTTGGCCCAATCAAGCGAGATTTCGATTTTGCAAGCTTCTCTTTGACCCGCACCATATCCAAAACTGGAACACCTTCGGTGATGGTAATAATCAATGGAATTTCTGCATCAATGGCTTCTTCGATTGCCGCTGCGCACCCTGCAGGTGGCACATAAATCACCGAGGCATTAGCCCCAGTTGCTTCTTTTGCTTCAGCAACGGTTGTGAAAATTGGAAGGCTTTCACCCGCCGCACTAGACCAGCTTTCACCACCCTTTTTAGGGTGCGTTCCAGCAACCATTTGCGTGCCATGATAAGCCAGCGCCTGTTCGGTATGGAAGGTTCCCGTTTTACCGGTCAGACCCTGCACGATGATTTTTGTATTTCTATCGATAAGAATGGACATCTATTTGATGACTCCGTTTCTAAATTTATAAACTAGGGTGAAGCGCAAACTACGCGTTGTCCTTCACCGCCTTAACAATCTTTTGGGCAGCGTCGTCGAGATCGTCGGCGGCGACAACATCAACGTCAGACTCATTAATAATCTTTTTGCCTTCCTCAACCTTCGTGCCTTCCAAACGCACAACCAAAGGAACCTGCAAACCAACTTCTTTAACGGCTGTCACCACCCCTTCGGCGATCACATCGCAACGCATGATACCGCCGAAGATGTTGACCAAAATACCTTTGACCTGTGGGTCAGCGGTAATGATTTTGAACGCGGCCGTTACTTTTTCAGTTGTCGCCCCGCCGCCAACATCCAAGAAATTGGCAGGCTCTGCGCCGTACAATTTAATGATGTCCATGGTCGCCATCGCAAGACCTGCGCCGTTGACCATGCAGCCAATATCGCCATCCAGGGCAACATAGGCCAAATCGTGTTTTGAGGCTTCAATTTCTTTGGCGTCTTCTTCTGTTAAATCCCGCAGTTCTTGCAAATCTGCATGGCGGAAGGAGGCGTTATCATCGAAGGAAACTTTCGCATCCAACACCTTGAGAGAGCCATTGCCCAAGACAACAAGTGGGTTCACTTCCAACAAACTCATGTCGGTTTCAACAAACGCCGTATAAAGCGAGGTGAACAAATCTTTGGCTTCATCAGCCGCAGGGCCCGTTAGTTCAAATGCCGAGACCAATTGCTTGATTATACCATCCGTCACCCCTTTTGAGGCGTTCACATCGATGGTTTGGATTTTGTCTGGGGTTTCTTCCGCCACCGCTTCAATATCCATGCCGCCTTCGGTCGAAGCCACGAAAGCCACCTTGCCCGTGTCGCGGTTGACCAAGATCGAACAATACAATTCGTCCTTAATATCAGCGCCATCTTCAAGGTAAATCCGATTAACTTGTTTTCCTGCAGGTCCCGTTTGTGCCGTCACCAAAGTATTGCCGAGCATCTCTTTGACGTTGGCGCGCACTTCATCGGCAGAAAAGGAAACCCGAACCCCGCCCTTAGCGTCGTCCGGTAACTCAATAAATTTACCCTTGCCGCGACCACCCGCATGAATTTGTGATTTCACCACATATACAGGGCCCGGAAGCCCCTCAATGGCTGCATCGACATCATCGAGCGAAAAGATAGGAACACCCTTAGCAATCGGCGCCCCATATCCCGCAAGAACCTGTTTGGCTTGATATTCGTGAATGTTCATTTTGTTTCCATTCTCTTGGAAGCGCCCCGTGAGGAGGCGAAATTTCTACTTCAAATTTGGCGCGATTTCGGCACAAGCTTCGCAGAGGTCAGCAACGGAAGCTGCTGATTTTGCAAATAGCTTTTCGTCCGTCTTAGACATCTCAACTTCGATCACTCGCTCAACACCACCAGCACCAATAATCACGGGAACACCGACATACATATCTTGAATGCCGTACTCACCTTTGAGGTTCGCCGCGCAAGGCAGCACCCGCTTTTGATCGCGCAGGAAAGCTTCCGCCATCGAAATCGCTGACGCCGCTGGCGCGTAATACGCAGACCCAGTTTTCAGTAATGCAACAATCTCGCCGCCGCCCTTACGGGTACGGTCAAAAATTTCTTCCATCCGCTCTTTTGTCAGCCAACCCATTTTGATGAGGTCAGGCAATGGGATACCTGCTACGGTAGAATATTTAGCCAGCGGAACCATCGTATCGCCGTGGCCACCCAAAACAAAAGCGTTCACGTCTTTAACGGAAACATCAAACTCATCGGCCAAGAAATGGCGCAGGCGGGAAGAATCCAAAACCCCTGCCATGCCAACAACCATGTTTTTCGGCAGACCAGAGAATTTTTGCAAAGCCCAAACCATCGCATCAAGCGGGTTGGTGATACAAATAACAAATGCGTTCGGTGCGTACTTCTTAATGCCCGCGCCAACCTGCTCCATGACTTTAAGGTTGATACCAAGCAAATCATCGCGGCTCATGCCGGGCTTGCGGGCAACACCTGCGGTAATGATGCAAACATCCGCGCCTTTAATGGCCTCATAGGATTGAGTGCCAGAAAGCTTCACATCAAACCCATCAACGGGAGAAGATTCGGACAAATCGAGCGCCTTACCCTCTGGAATACCCTCCGCAATGTCGAACAAAACGATATCGCCCAACTCTTTAATGCCTGCCAAATGGGCCAAGGTGCCCCCGATCATACCTGAACCGATCAATGCGATCTTGTTACGAGCCATGAAATATCTTCCCTTTACGTAAGTATTTTGAGCATTTATTGCCCTAAGTAAATATATTTTGCAGCATTACAGTACAATTCCAAAAGCACAACAGGACTATCGTTGAACCCATCAATATTTGACAAAAATCAAAGGTTTCTGGGCTTTAATCGATTTAAGTTCTTACGTATAAGTAAGAACCTTGCCAACAATCGCCCAATTTTAACAACTGATGAGCTGCGATCCATTGCCGCCTCAAGCGCAGTACAGGTGAATAGGTCTTCTTTATCGAGCCTGCCCTCGCTCGCGAGCCAGCCACGGCTGCCCTTGCATCTCTTGTAGTCGTGAGCTTGTCCGTTGAAACTCAAAAGCTTCAGTTCCGTGATCAACTACATAAAGCTTATTGGGGCTTGCCGCAGCCTCAACAATAAGCAGCATACCCTTATCATAGAGTGTATCCACCAAAGCAATAAACCGTTTCACCGCATTACGATCAGAATGCTGCATGATCGGCACGGCCTCTAAAAACAACGTATGAAACCGCCCAGAAAGCGCCAAATAATCACCAGCCCCTAAGGGCTTTTCGCAAAGTTCAGCAAAACTCGCTCGCACAATTCCACCACAGCTAAGGGGGAACTCTAAGCGCCGCCCAGATACTTCGATTGTAGCGGGGGCAATTTTCAACCCGCTCGTCATTTCTTCCCAAAGCTCTTGAAAGCGTGAAGCCGCCCCCTTTCCCGCCAGATAAATTTCTGCATCGCTTAATTTTTCCATCCGGTAATCTTTGTCGGATGCAAGTTCCATCACTTCCATTCGATTTTTGACCACTTCGATAAATGGCAAAAAGAACGAGCGGTTGAGCCCTTCCTTGTAGAGTAGATCAGGGGCCACATTTGAGGTCGCCACCACGGTCACCCCCCGTTCAAATAATCCGGTGAACAGCCGTGCCAAGATCATCGCATCGGCAACATCAGTAACCGCAAACTCATCAAAACAAAGCAGGTGAAATTCTTTTGCTAAGGCTTCTGCCAAAGGCGGGATGGGATCAGCAGATTTATCCTTCATAGATTTCTGCAATTGTCGCCATTGATGGATACGCTGATGAACATCTTGCATAAAGCCATGAAAATGCACCCGCTTTTTCATTTTTACCGGTGCTAAATCAAAAAACAAATCCATCAACATAGATTTACCGCGCCCAACCCCGCCCCACAGATAAAGGCCCCGTGCAGAATTGGATATCGGCGCCGGCGCATTGCCAAACAACCAGCCAAGGGCAGACTTTTTATTCCCAGGAGCAGGTGCGCTCAACTGATCAAGCAGTTGATCAAGAAAACAAATGACAGGCTTTTGCTGCAAGTCCTCCTGCAAAGCACCCTTCGATACCCGCGTCCCGATGGCCTTTGCCAAGGGGTGAAGGTTGATTTTTTGCGGGTCTGCAGAAGTGCTCATCCTCTGTCAAAGACAGAGATGGCTAAAGAGTTCAACAATAAATTTTAAAAGCTAACCTATTTGATGGTCACTAGCGTGAAAGCGAAATTGAAGAGCCACTAGTCGTAGAGCCATCATACCGTTCCCCAGCAGAGCGATAGAGCGTCGCTAAAGTCGTGCCTGAAGAGCCCACCAGCACAACTTGCTTACCCTTAACATCCCATGCAGCGACATTGGAAATACCCGTAGCCGCGCACCCACGAGTTCCGGCACGATAACCGCCAGACCACTTGGTTAGGGTCAAGAAGACCTGACAATTGGTCGCCCCAGAGCTTACAACCCAAGACCCCAATAATGCTTCTCGTGTCACTGGTTTACCATTTGTTGGCGAGACCTTAGCAACCTTCACAGACTCCACTTTTGGTTCTGCTGGGATTGGGGCTGCAACCTCTTTCACCGGCGGCGGTGTCGCCGTAACTGGTTCAAGCGCGGCTTTTTTAACCGGCGTCAAGGGTGCGGGCTTCAAACTTGTTACCTTCGGTGCTGCTTGTTGGGTGGGTAAAACTCCGCCTTGGTTAAGGCTGGAACCACGGGTACAACCACTCACAACGAGAGCAAGGCAACAGCCGACCATAAGTCCACGACCTACCCCACCCAATGCAGAAAAATTTTCAACCTTGGTATTTATCATTATATTCTTCACTGTCATTGACGCCTTCATGACACTCTCCTCGAATTCATATAGCCGCTTATCTTGTGTAAAATATGGCACAAAACAAACAAGTCTTCCCTAACGGGAACTGAAATCTGAATATGCGCGTAAAGCCCCTAAAGCACCACAAAACAGCCCAGATTTTGAAAAACATGGTTAACACAATTTAACCATTCCCGTGAAGCCCCAAACTCAATTGAGCGCCTGTACGCAACCCAAGAGCAGCTTTAATGCTTTCCCCGTAGATTTGCAGTTAGTGATTTACGCGGGGATAAGCCATTTTACCCCATAAGCTCTTCACCCGCGCATTGCGACCACAAGCGGTACGGTAATATCCATAACGCACCGGATTTTTCTTGTAGTAATTTTGATGATATCCTTCTGAATCTGTCCAAAATGAAGCGGCAACTATTGGGGTTGCTAGTTCTGTTTTTAGATCATCAGCAGCTTTTTTCTTTGTCGCAACGGCGAGTTTCCGCTCGCTTTCATTCCTATAGTAAATCGCCGTTGAATAGGCATGGCCACGATCGCAGAACTGCCCTCCCGCATCTGTGGGGTCAACGGTGCGCCAAAAAGTATCGAGCAATTCTTCATAGCTCACCTTGGTATCATCATA